>NZ_JBMOVV010000005.1:0-200000 GCF_049472135.1 Arcobacter pernae | reverse complement strand
GTTCAAAACATTTTTCACATGTTTTTAACTAAGCTTTTTTTTTAGCTATTTTTTTCCCTTATTATTCTTTTTTATTTTTACTTATTTTATTTGTTTTTTTACCTATTCTTTGATGTCTCTATTCTTTGTGTATATATTTGGATAATAAAAAAGCCAAGTATTACTACTTGACTTTTATTTTATGAGTTATGTATTAGTATATTAGTTCTTTGCTTCTAAAATCTCTATAGAAACTATTTTATCACCTTGGTGAATATTATCTAAGGCTGCAAAGCTATCTGCATCATTCTCTTCAATACCACCAAATACAGTGTGACCACCATTTAAATGAGGACAAGGTACAAAGCAAATGAAGAATTGGCTTCCACCAGTATCTTTACCTGCATGAGCCATTGATAAAGAACCTCTATTATGAACTTGATTATCAGCATCAGTTTCACAAGCAATAGCCCATTCTGGTCCACCCATACCTGAACCTTCAGGACATCCACCTTGTGCCATAAATCCATCAATTACTCTATGAAAGTTTAATCCATTATAGAAACCATCATTCGCTAATGTTGCAAAATTTGCTACTGTATTTGGTGTTTCTTCGTTAAATAGTTTTAGCCAAATTACTCCATTATCTGTAGTAATTTTTGCATAGTTAAATTTAGCTAATTCATCTTTTGAATAGTTGTATTCTTTTAGTTCTTTTCTTCCGAAACCAAACATATTATTCCTTTTATTTTTTATCTGAAATTATATCTTTTTTAGGTGTGAGATAGTTTAATTTAATTAAATTTTTAGTCACTTCTTTAAATACTGGAACTGCTGACCATGAAGCATAATGGTAGTACCAATATCTACCTGTAGAAATTGGATTAATAACGGTTACACCTATTGTATATGATTTATCACCATCATTAACAAATCCAAAGAATGAAGATATATATTTTTTTAAATATTTACCTCTTCTTGCTATTTGTGCAGTACCAGTCTTCCCTCCTACAATTAAGCCATCTATTTTTGCAGCTTTACCAGTTCCTTCATCTACTGTTTTTACAAGTAAGTCTTTCATTTCATTTGCAACTTTTTTAGATATTACTTTTTGTGGCTCATCTTTATAAGGTTTATATTTATTTCCATCATGAACTAAATAATCAACAATTTTGGGTGTTATCATATATCCATCATTTTGAAATACTGTATATGCTTTAATCATTTGCATAAAAGTTGATGTCATACCTTGACCATAAGATACCGTAGCTTTAAATACATTATCTTCACCCTCTTTATCTCCCGCAGAGAATTGCCAAACTTTTGGCATTATACCTTCTCTTTCATATGGTAAATCAATTCCTGTTTCTTTTGTAATACCAAAACTTTTAAGACCTTCATAAAATTCAGGTCCTGTTAATCTTTGTGCATATTGTAAAGTACCAATATTTGATGAATATATAACTATATCATCTAATGTTAAATAGTGTTTTTTAAATCTATGGTCATCTTTAATAGTAAATCTTCCAAGTTTATATTTACCTTTTGGAAATTCACCTTTTTTATTAGGTTTACCTTTTGTATTATATGCAAACAATAGTTCGTCTTTTTTTATTCTTCCTTTATCCATTACTAAAGCTATTGAAATTGGTTTTAAAATTGAACCAGGTTCAAACTGATACTCTATGGCATTTACATTTAAAGAAGGAATATCACTTTGTTTAATATTTTCAGGATTAAATCTATTTGATGATGCTAAACTTAGAACTTTACCTGTTTTACTCTCCACAACTGATGCTATAATTTCGTCAGCACCAAGTTTTTCTTTATACATATCTAAAGTTAATTCTATATTTTTTTGAAGTTTTAAAGGAATATTTAATTTCAGTGTTGCCCCATCTATTCTTTTTCTAATTACTGAATTGTTATCAAAAGAGATATAAGACAATACATCTCTATTTCCTTTTAAAATCCCATCTTTTGATTCATTTAATACTTGATTATAACTTCTTTCTAAACCTTTTATTCCTTTAACTCTAGTTTTACCTTTTTCACTTTCAAACTTTCTAACATAACCTATTACAGGTGTTAGTGTATCTTCATAAGAGAAAAGTCTTTTTTCACCACTCTCTACTATAGTTAAACCTCTTAGAACTTTTGAGCCATTAACTGTTCTTGATACAAATACATCAAGTTTTCTTAACTTAAATGCTAACTCTTTTAAGTTTTTTGCTGTTCTTGAATCAATATTATATGAAAGTACTAAGTACCCAGGTGTTTTATCTTTTTGTAATCTAGTTTTTAGTTTTGTATAAGGAATCCCACTATAAATAGAAAATAATTGTAGAAAAAGTTCCTTTTTATCTTCTGCTAAATGTCTAGTATCAATTGATGCTTTATAGAGTTTTTTAGAAGATGCAATTTTAAAATTATCAGCACTTATAATATCACCTCTAACAGATAACTCTTTCTTTTCACTTTGAAGTGTTGGTAATCTTCGTGAGTCAGAAATTGTTTTAGAAACAGATAGTATAAGGATTAATAAAAAGAAAAATATTAGCATAAATAAAATTGCGATTTTTTTTGTTTTATTAATTTTTTCGGTATTGTTTGAAGACATATTTATCCATAATATTATATAATAGAGTATGTATTCTAACAAAATAAATATTAAATCACGACAAAAAAAAATTAATAATGTTAACGCAGATTATCCACTTTTTATATTAGTCTCTTTATTAATTGTAACTAGTATAATTTTTTCATATTCTCTTACTATATATACTGTAGAATTTTATGGATATAATCAATTCCATTTTTTTACTAGACAAGCTTTAGTTGGAATAATCGGCATTTTATTGATGTGGGGTTGTTCACTAATAGATCCTGATAAATTAATAAATAAAGTTGGTATGACCTTGTTCGTATCTTTTTTTATTTTGATGGCAATAATGCCAATTTTACCTTCATCAATGGTGACAGCTTCTGGTGGTGCAAATAGATGGATTAGACTTCCTGGTTTTTCGCTTTCACCAGTTGAGTTTTTTAAAATAGGATTTATATACTTTTTATCTTGGTCTTTTCATAGAAAAGTTATTGATCAACCTAGAAAATTAGGTTTAAAAGATGAAGCTTTACTTTTAGCACCATATTTTTTAACATTTTTTATTGTTGTTTTTATTGTTGCTTTTTTACAAAAAGATTTAGGTCAAGTAGTTCTTCTTGGAGTTATTTTAGTAGTTCTTTTAATTTTTGCTAATAGGTCATTTAAAATATTCTTGGTATTAGGTGGGGTTGCATTACTTGGTTTAGTTGGATTAATTTTAGCTGCACCTCATAGAATAAAAAGAATTTATTCTTGGTGGGCAATGGTTCAAGATAGTATTTTATCAGTAATGCCTTCATGGGCAGAGAAGTATTTAAGAATTGATGAACTTCCAGAACCCTATCAGGTATCACACTCATTAAATGCAATGCATAATGGTGGTTTTTTAGGTCAGGGTATTTCTAATGGTGATTTAAAACTTGGATTTTTATCTGAAGTTCACACGGACTTCGTTTTAGCTGGAATGACTGAAGAGATAGGTTTATTAGGTTTAGTTATTTTAGTTTCTTTAATGTTTACTATTGTTTGGCGAATTTTTAAAATTAGTAGAAGGGTTAGTAATCCAATTTACCATTTATTTACTTTAGGTATTGCTTTAATGATTATTATTGCTTTTTTAATTAATTCTTATGGAATTTCAGGAATGATTCCTATTAAGGGTATTGCCGTGCCATTTTTATCATATGGTGGTTCTTCAATGCTTGCTATGTGTTTAGCAATGGGATTAGTATTATCTATTAGTAGAGTAGTTGAGAAAGAAGATATAAAAAGAAGAAAGGTTAAAAAATAAATGGATAAATACATTGTTGTTACTGGTGGAGGTACTGGAGGCCATTTAAAAGTTGCAGATGCTTTTATAGATGAGCTTTTTAAAAAAGGTTTTAAAATTATATTTATAGGTTCAGTAAATGGGCAAGATAAATTATGGTTTGAACATGATGATAGAATTGAAAAGAAAATATTTTTAGATACTAGAGGTGTTGTAAATAAAAAAGGAATTGGAAAACTTCTTTCTCTTTTTAATATATTAAAAAAAACTATTTATTGTCTTAGTTTATATTATAAATACAAAATAAAAAAAGTGATTTCTGTAGGAGGGTTTTCTGCTGCTCCTGCTACATTTGCTTCTATAATTAAACCTTTTTGTAAACTTTTTATTCATGAACAGAATTCAAAAATGGGGAAGTTAAATGAAATTACATCTAAATTCGCTAAACAAGTTTACTCATCTTTTCATAGTTTTTCACCAATTAAAGATTATCCTGTATCAAAAGAGTTTTTTCAAAATGCAAGAGTTAGAACAGAAGTAAAAACTATTGCTTTCTTTGGAGGTTCACAAGGTGCAGTTGCAATTAATGATTTTGCAATGAATCTTAGTATTGAACTTAATAAACTTGGCATAAAAATAATTCATCAGACAGGAAAAAATGATTTTGATAGAGTAAAAGAGTTTTATGAGAAAAACGAAATAGATGTTGATGTATTTGATTTTACTAGAGATATTATTTCAAAAATGAATAAAGCTGATTTTGTAATAAGTAGAGCAGGGGCATCTACACTTTGGGAAATGTGTGCAAATAATTTACCTGCATATTTTGTTCCCTATAAATATGCAGCTGCTAATCATCAGTTTTATAATGCTAAAGATTTATATGATAAAAAAATGGCTTTTATATGTAATGAAGATGATTTAAATGTTCAAGAGTTTTTAGAAGTATTAAAAAATATTAATATTGAAGAGTTGAGCATAAGACTTAAAAACTCTATTAAGCCTCATGCTGTTGAAAATATTATTGAAGATATTATACAAAAATAGCTAGTAATACTAATCCAAATATTATTCTATAAATACCAAAAGCAACAAAAGTAAAGTTTTCTAAGAACTTAATAAAAAGCTTTATTGCTAGGTATGCTACTATAAATGATACTACAAATCCTACTGCAAGATTCATGATATTGCCAGCTGCAAATAGTTCTTCATGGTGTTTTAATAAATCATATCCAGTTGTTGCACACATAACAGGAAAGGCTAAAAGAAATGAAAACTCAGCACTCGCTTTTCTATTTAACTTAACTAGCATTGCTCCAATAATTGATGAACCAGCTCTACTTGTACCTGGAATTAAAGCAAAAATCTGAGCTACACCAATCCAAATAGCTTGTTTATATGTAACATCTTCAACATCTGTTGTATGAGTTTCTTTTTCATCATAAAACTTCTCAACAATTAAAAATACAATACCACCTATAATAAACATCCATGCCACAATTTCAATTGAGAACATAGCTTTTACTTGATCTGAAAAAATAAACCCTATTGTTGCAATTGGTAAAAATGAAATAAAAACTTTAGCCCATAAACTTATATGAGAGAAAGTAAATTTTGATGGGTAGTTTAATATTACTGCAAGAATTGCTGCAAATTGAATAATCACTTCAAAAGCTTTATTAACATTTGTTTGCTCTAAACCTAAAAATTCACTTGCTACAATCAAGTGACCTGTTGATGAAATTGGTAAAAACTCTGTTAAACCTTCTATGATACCTAATATTACAGTATCTAATACATCCATTATAAACCTTTTTCTTTTGTTAATTTAAAAAAGAGTTTTAACGCTCTTTTCTCTTTTATATTTAATTCATAATCTATTCTATCTAAATAATCTAAAATATTACTTGGTGATATTCCACTTCTTTTTGAATATTGTTTTAAAATATATTGAGGAATTTTTATTTTTCTTTTATCAAAGTTTTTAGTGATTTTTTTTAATAATCTTTCATTTGAATTAAAACATAATACAGCAAATACAAAAGGTAAATTATATGTGTCTTGCCATCTTTTAGCTAAATCAATAAAGTTTTTATCTTTATTATCATGATAATACTTTAATGCCTTATCTCCGATTAGAACCTTCCCTTCAAGCTCCAAAACTTTTGCTAAAGCATTTGAAGTATCACTTTGGTAGTCTTTTTCATATTCTCCAGGAATTAGTAAAACTGATAGCACTTCCCTTTTTGCAACAATTCCAAGATTAAATTTTTTTTCATTTCTTGAAGCAATAGATGAAATAAAAGCTGCATCTACTTCTCTTTTTTTGAATCTTTTATTGATAGCTGAAGGATAAGATTTTTTATAATTTATTATAGATTTAATTTGATTTGATTTAATATTTTTTTTTATATGTATATTAAAAGGTAATAGATTTATGAAATCAATTTTCGCAAATATCATTTAATTTGAGTCATCCTTTTATTAAATTTAATTCGATATAATACTCAAAAATATGTAAAAAGGGGTTAAAGTGGTTAAGGTAGAATTTCTTGGACCTATTAATAAAGATTCGTTAGATTTAGATATTGATAACTTATCACAACTAAGTGAAATATTAAAAAATGATAAAGATGTTTCTTCGTGGCTTGAAACATGTGCAGTTGCTGTAAATGATACATTAGTAACAACAAAAGATGTTTCTTTAAATGATGGAGATAAAATCTCTTTATTACCTCCAGTATGTGGTGGATAATATGAATGATAAACTAATTTTATGTGAAGGTGCACTTAATGTAAATGAGATAAACTCAAAATGGTATGATGAGTTTAAAAACTCTAATTATGGTGCTATTATCACTTTTGTTGGTGTTGTAAGAGATGAAGATAATATTGATGGTCTATCATTTGATATATATGAACCAATACTAAAATCTTGGTTCAACTCTTGGCAAGAAAAAGCTGCCTCAAAAAATGCCATTGTTTTAATGGCTCATTCAAAAGGTGATGTTTTAAATCATGAAAGTTCATATATTGCTGCTGTATGTTCTCCAAAAAGAAGAGTTGCTTTAGAAATGATTGATGAATTTGTTGAGGATTTCAAGGCACAAGCTCCTATTTGGAAGTATGATATTTTAAATGGAAAAAGAGTTTATGCAAGTGATAGAAGTACAGCAATCAATGGTGCAGGGATATTAAATTAATGAGAGTTGATTTACATAACCATACAATTCTTTGTAATCATGCAGATGGTACAGTTGAAGAGTATATTAAAAGAGCTATAGAATTAGGAATTGATGTTTATGGTTTTACTGATCATGCACCAATGGATTTTGACCCAAAATATAGAATGTCTTTATCTCATAAAGAGTTTTACGAAAATACAATATTACATTTTAAAAAGATTTATGAAAAAGATATAAATATATTATTGGGATATGAAGTTGATTTTATGCAAAATGTTCCAATGCTAGATGAGATACTTAATTCAAAAGTAGATTACTTAATTGGTTCAATTCATTTTTTAGAACCTAAAAAAAATAGTAATGATAATGAGCCTTGGGGATTTGATAATCCAGAATTTATTGGTAAATATGAGAAAAAAAATATTGATGATATTTGGATTGATTACTTTGAAGCAATAAGACTTCTTGCTAAATGTGGAAAGTTTGATATTGTTGGACATTTAGATTTAATTAAAGTATTTAAATATTTACCTAAAAAAGATATAAGAGTTATTGCAAAAGATGCAATGAATCAAATCAAAGAATCAAATATGGTTATTGAAGTTAATAGTGCAGGTTTGAGAAAACCAATTGAACAACCATATCCTTCAAAAGAACTTTTAGAAATGGCTTATGAATTAGAAATTCCAATTACTTTCTCTTCTGATGCCCATAATATTGAGCAAATAGGCTTTGCTTACGATGAAGTAACAAATTTAGCTAAAGAGATTGGCTATAAAAAGTGTATATATTTTAACAATAGAGATAAAATAGAAGTATCTTTTTAAATAAAATAGTTTCAAAAGTATAATATTTTATACTATTGTATATTTTTTATACAGTATTTTTATCTTAGTTTTTTTAAATTTCGATACAATATTTACATTAATTATTTCAAGGAGTTAAAACTATGGGTAAGTTTGTAAACAGTACTGAAGAGTTTTTTAAATATTGTGAAGAGAATGAAGTAAAATTCGTTGACTTTAGATTTACAGATATGAAAGGTATGTGGCATCACATTTCTTACATGATGAGTGCTGTAACACAAGAACAGTTAGATTTTGGTATGCCTTTTGATGGTTCATCTGTTGATGCATGGCAACCAATTAATAAATCAGATATGATCTTAAAGCCAGATGTAGAAACTGCATTCTTAGATCCATTTACTGCTGATTCTACAATTATTGTAATCTGTGACGTTTATGATATCTATAAAGGTCAAATGTATGAAAAATGTCCAAGATCTATTGCTAAGAAATCTTTAACTCACTTAGATGAGCAAGGTCTTGGTGATGTTGCTTACTTCGGACCAGAAAATGAATTCTTTATTTTTGATGATGTTAAGATTATTGATTCAATCAATGAGTCTTACTACAAAGTAGATTCAGAAGAGGGTGTATGGTCAGATAACACTGATTACGAATTAGGAAATATGGGTCATAGACCAAGAACTAAAGGTGGATACTTCCCAGTTCAACCAACTGATTCAATGGTTGATTTAAGAGCTGAAATGATGCAAGTATTAGAGCAAGTTGGTTTAGAAGTTATGTTAGGACACCACGAAGTTGCACAAGCACAAGGTGAAATTGGTATTAAATTCGGAACTTTAGTTGAAGCTGCAGATAACGTACAAAAATACAAGTATGTTTGTAAAATGGTTGCACACTTAAATGGTAAATCTTGTACATTTATGCCTAAGCCATTATTTGGTGATAACGGAAATGGTATGCACGTACACCAATCAATCTGGAAAGATGGTAAAAACTTATTCTACAAAGAGGGTGAGTATGGAAACCTTTCAGATACTGCTAGACACTATGTAGGTGGAATCTTCAAGCACGCTAGAGCAGTTGCTGCGTTTACTAACCCATCAACTAACTCATACAAAAGATTAATTCCAGGATTTGAAGCTCCTTCAATTTTAACTTACTCTTCTCAAAATAGATCTGCATCTTGTAGAGTTCCTTATGGAGCAGGTGAAATGGCAACAAGAATTGAGATGAGATTCCCAGATTCAACTGCTTGTCCTTACTTAGCATTCGCTGCTATGTTAATGGCTGGATTAGACGGTATTGCTAATAAAGTTGAACCAATTGGTCCAATGGATGAAGATTTATTCGAAATGCCATTAGATGAAATTAGAGAAAGAAATATTCCTCAAATGCCTCACACTTTAAGAGGTTCTTTAGAAGCATTAATTAGAGATAATGATTTCTTAAAACCAGTATTCACTCAAGAGATGATTGATACTTACCAACACTACAAATTTGAAACACAAGTTTGGCCTTACGAAGCTAGACCAACTGCATTTGAATTTGCTTCAACTTATTCTTGTTAATAAGATAAGTTTTATAAAACAAAAAAGGCAAGCTCATTTGAGCTTGCCTTTTTTTATGTTTATAATAAAAAAATAATAGAGTATTAGAACTCTATTACTTCTTGTTCTGGATCTTCTGGAACAATAGTTACTTCAATCTCAGGTAATGGTGATTTATCTGTATAGTATTCAAGTTTTCCATTGATTTTTGATTCATGAACATTATTAGGTTTTTCAAATGTTCTAGGAATTTCAGGATGAATTTTTAAATATTCTTTATAAAAATGTGCAAAAGCAGGTGTTGGTGTTTTTCCACCCGTTTCACTCTTTCTCATAGGTGTATTATCATCTTTTCCAAACCATATTATAGTTTGTATTGATGGTGAATATCCACAAAACCATGCATCAACATTATCATTTGTAGTTCCAGTTTTTCCTGCAAGTTCAATTCCATCAACTTGTGCTCTTCTTCCTGTACCTCTTTGTACAACATCTTTTAAAATAGAAGTTATTAGGAAAGTTTGTTCTGGAGTATTAATCTCTTTTGTCTCAGGTTCGAAAGTGATTTTTTTACCATCTTTATTTGTTATTGACTCAATTATATATGGTTTAACTATAGTTCCATTATTTGAGAATGCACTAAAATATTCACTTAGTTGTAGCGGAGAAACTGACATAGAACCTAATGTGATAGATAAGTCATTAGGCATACCTGTAAAACCGTACTCTTGTAAAGATTTATACATAATATCAATCCCTGTATCTGTAACAAGATTTACAGTAGATAGATTTCTTGATTGAACTAGTGAATCTCTTAGATTAATAAAACCTTTAAATCTACCACCATAATTTTTTGGTTGCCATTTCTTTTCATTACCATTTGCATCTTTATAATCATATGTTCTACTAATATCAACAAGTTTTGATGCTGGATTTAAACCTTCATTTAATGCTGTTTGATATAAAAATGGTTTTATTGCAGAACCTGGTTGTCTTCTTGCTTGAACAGCTCTATTAAACATTGATTCCTTATAATCAATTCCACCAACTAAAGCAAGGATTTTTCCAGTACTACTATCTATTGATACTAATGCACCATTTAATTTTTCAACATAGTAATTATTTTCTAAATCTTTTTCTTTTTCTCTATAATATTTATCTCTTTCTAAAGCTTGTTCATATGATTTTTGTAAAGCTTGTTTAGCAATATCTTGAGCATCTAAATCGATTGTTAATCTAACATCATATCCCCCATATTGAATATCTGGAATATCATCTTTTAATATTTTTAAAACATAATCAATTATATAAGGTGCTTTATTTTTAGTAAGTGTTTGACTATATACAATTGGTGTTTCTTTTATTGAATGTTCATATTGCTCTTTATTAATCCATCCAAGAGTATTTAATCTTGTAATTACTTGATTAGCTCTTGCAAGTGAAATTTTTAGATTTTTTGTAGGGTCATAAAAACTTGGAGCTCTAGGAAGTCCTACTAGAATACTCATTTCTTTTAAAGATAATTCATATAAATCTTTTTTAAAGTAACCCTTTGCAGCAGTTTTTATACCATAATAACCATGACCAAAATAAACGTTATTTAAGTATCTCTCTAAAATCTCTTCTTTTGTTAATATTGTTTCAAGTCTTATTGATAATAAAGCTTCTTTAATTTTTCTTATTAGCTTTTTTTCTCTTGATAAAACAAGCATTTTTACAAGTTGTTGTGTTAGTGTTGAAGCTCCTTCAACATAACCTCCTGCTTTGATGTTTTTTATCATAGCTCTTGAAATAGCATCTGGATTAACACCATGATGTTCAAAAAATTGAGTATCTTCGATTGCTACTAGACCTTCAATAATTCTTGCAGGAATATCATCATACTTTACATATTCTCGGTTTTCACCTTCAAATATATTAGCAATTAGTCTTCCATCTTTGTCATAAAACTGTGTACTTTGTTTTGGATTATAATTAACTACTTTATCAACATCATGTTTAATTTCATCATATAAAGTATAAAGCCAACCAAGTGTAACTAAACCAATTATAACAAAGAATCCAAATATATATTTTATCATTCTTATTTCCTGAAATCCTTATTTTTAAAATTAGAATCAATCAATTTTTTTGTATATTCATTTTTAGGGTTATTTAGTATTTCTAGGCAAGAACCTTGTTCTACTATTTCACCTTTATTTATAATAACTATATTAGTACATAAATCTTTTATTGATTCTATATCATGAGTAACAAAAAGTATAAGTATATTTAACTTTTTTACTAACTGATCAACCAACTTTATGATATTTTCTTTATTTTTTGCATCAAGTGCAGTTGTTGGCTCATCAAGAAGTAAGAGTTTTATATTTTTACTAAGAGCTATGGCAATAATAACTCTTTGTATTTGACCACCACTTAATTGATTTGGAAATTTATTTAAAACATCTTTTTCTAAATCAACTAGTTTTAAAAGTTCAAGCTGTTTTTCTTTTTTGCAAAAAAACTGTTTAGAGATTTTAGTCATAGGAGAAAGTGAAGTAAAAGGATTTTGAGGAATGAAACCAATAGTTTCATAGTTTAAAGGAAATGAAGAGTTAATTTCTTTTTCAATATTTAAACTTTGTGGTAGTAAATTTAAAATACTTTTTAAAGTCAATGACTTTCCACTACCACTTTCTCCAATTAGTGCTGTTGAACTATTGATATTAAATGCAATATCAACTAATGTATTATCTTTGTAAGAAATTTTTAGTTTATTAATATCAATATTCAACATAATAGATTAAACTAATGCCTCATCCATTTCTTTTGGAATGTCTAAATTCATAAGTTTTAAAACAGTAGGTGCAATATTATTTAAGCTACCATTTTTTACTTCTTTTATATCTTTAGCAATCACAAAACAGAATACATCTCCAACTGTATGATTTGTAAGAGTATTTCCATCTTTGTCTCTCATCATTTCACAATTTCCATGATCTGATGTTAAAACAATATTATAATCTTTCTCTTTTGCTTTTTCAATAATAAGTCCAAGTTCTTTATCTACAGCTTCAACAGCTTTAATTCCAGCATCATAAACACCTGTATGTCCTACCATATCTCCATTTGCAAAGTTTACAACTACAAAATCAGTCTCTTCATCCATTGCTTTTCTAACAGTATCTCCAACTTCAGGTGCTGACATTTCAGGTTGTAAATCATATGTGGCAACATTAGGAGAAGGGATTAAAACTCTGCTTTCATTTAATACAGGTTCTTCAACACCACCGTTAAAGAAGAATGTAACATGAGCATATTTTTCAGTTTCAGCAGTATGAAGTTGATTTAATCCAGCATTTGAAATTACTTCTGCTAAAGTATTTTTTGGAGACTCTTTAGGGAAAAGTACTGGTAAAGGAAGATTCTTATCATATGATGTCATTGTTGCAAGATTTAGTTTATTTGCAAATCTTGGAAATGCTGAAAAGTTTTCATCACCTAATGCTGATGATAATTCTCTCATTCTATCACTTCTAAAATTACAGAAAATAATTCCATCATTCTCTTTTAAACCATTGTAACCTTCAAAAGCACATGGTAATATAAATTCATCAAAAATATCTTCACTATATGAATCTTTAATATAATCAAGTGGAGATTTTGTAGTTTTTGGTAAACCTAATGCCATTGCATCGTGACCTTTTTGAACTCTGTCCCATCTTTGATCTCTATCCATTGAGTAATATCTTCCTGCAATTGTTGCAATTTTAATATCTTCATCACAAATATCTATAATTTGTTGAACATATTTACTTGCACAATCAGGAGCAACATCTCTACCATCTGTAATCATGTGTATATAAACTTTTTTACCACTGTTTTTAGCAATTTTGGCAATTCCAATTATATGATTAATATGAGAATGAACACCACCATCACTTAATAAACCAACTAAATGAATATTATTTGAACTATTTAATGTAGTATTTAATATTTCATTATCTTTTAAAGTATTATCTTCTAATGCAATATTAATTTTTACTAAATCTTGATATAAAGTTCTACCACTACCAATTGTCATATGTCCCACTTCAGAATTTCCCATTTGTCCATCAGGTAACCCTACATGTTTACCATAAGTGTGAATATAAGAATAAGGTACATTTTCAAATAAATAATCATATGTTGGAGTATTAGCATTTGCAAATGCATTATACTCATTAGAGTCGTTATGTCCAATACCATCTGTAATTATTAGAATTGTCTTGTTTGCCATTGTTTAAACCTTTTAAAAACTATAATATAATATAATCGCATGGATTATATCAAAATGTAGGAATATGTTTGCTGAAAACATTAATACTGCATTAGTACAAAATGAAGGTTTAAGATTGTTTTATTGGTTTTATAGACATCTAGATATTAATATCTTTCAATATATATCAGTTAGAGCTGGTATTAGTTTTTTTATTGCTTTTTTACTCACAATGTATTTATTGCCAAAGTTCATCACTTGGGCAAAATCAAAAAAAGCTTCTCAACCTATTTATGACTTAGCTCCTGAATCACATAAGGGAAAAGTTGGTACTCCAACTATGGGAGGAGTAGTTTTTATTTTTGCAACAATTATTGCTACTTTATTAACTGCAAAGCTTAACAATTTTTATATTGTAGGTGGTCTACTTACTATTGGTTTATTCTCATTAATTGGAATACAAGATGACTATTCAAAAATATCAAATGACAAGAATGATGCTGGTTTAAGTGCTAGAGGTAAACTTGTATTGCAGATATTAAGTGCTGTATTAGTAGTTTTGGTTCTATATTTTTATGAACATACAACTACACTTTATACACCATTTTATAAACTTCCATTATTTGATATGGGATTATTTTCACTTGCATTTTGGGTACTTGTTTTAGTTGCTACATCTAATGCTGTTAATTTAACTGATGGATTGGATGGATTAGCTACAGTTCCATCTATAATGGCATTTTTTACATTATCAGCTTTAGTTTACGTAACAGGACATGCAATTATTGCAGGATATTTATTACTTCCTAATATACAAATAGCAGGAGAATTAGCAGTAATGGGTGCAGCTATTTCAGGAGCACTTATAGCTTTCTTATGGTTTAACTCTCATCCAGCACAAGTATTTATGGGTGATAGTGGCTCATTGCCAATTGGAGCATTTATGGGATATATGGCTGTTGTTGCTAAGTCTGAAATCTTATTACTTTTAATAGGATTTATTTTTGTCTTAGAAACAGTTTCCGTAATCTTACAGGTTGGTTCATATAAATTAAGACAAAAAAGAGTTTTCTTAATGGCACCAATACATCATCATTTTGAAGAAAAAGGTTGGAAAGAGAATAAGATTATTGTTAGATTCTGGATAATCTCTTTTATGACAAATCTTTTAGCTTTAATGAGTTTAAAAATTAGGTAAATAATGGATTATAATCAAAGAATAAGAGTGTTAGGTAAAGGCTTAACAGCTCAAGCAATCAAAAACAAATTCCCAAACTCTATTTTATATGATGATAGTGATTTTAGTGAATATGATAAAAATAGTAATGAACTAACAGTAGTTAGTCCTGGTATACCACCTTTTAATGAAATGATTAAATCTTCAAAGAATATTGTAAGTGATTATGATTTATTTGCTAATGATATGCCTTTTTCAATTTGGATTAGTGGAACAAATGGAAAAACAACTACTACTCAAATGTGTCAACATATATTAAAAGAAAAAGGAAGCCAATATGGTGGGAATATTGGTACACCAGTTTCAAATTTAAATCTAGATAGTTCAATTTGGATTTTAGAAACATCTTCTTTTACTTTTCATTATACAAATAAAGCAAAACCAAATCTATATTTATTATTACCTATATCTGAAGATCATATATCATGGCATGGATCATACAAAGAATATAAAAAAGCTAAATTAAAACCCATAACTATGATGAGCGAAGGGGAAATAGCAATAATACCCTATGAGTTTAAAGATATTGAAACAAAAGCAACACTTATTACATATAAAAATAGTGATGACTTATGTGAAAAATTTCATATTGATAAAAACAAAATTAAATTTAAAGAGCCATTCTTATTAGATGCACTTCTTGCATTATGTGCTAAAAAGATAGTTTTTGATGAAATAGATTATGAAAGTATTAATACTTTTATTGTAGATAAGCATAAAGTTGAAGAGTTTGAAGATAATATGAATAGGCTGTGGATAGATGATAGTAAAGCTACAAATGTAGATGCTACTATAAATGCAATTAAACCTTATTCTGATAAAAATATCCATATAATATTAGGTGGAGATGACAAAGGTGCAGATTTAAAACCTCTTTTTGAATATATAAAAGACCTAAATATTACAATTTATGCAATAGGAACTAATACAAATAGACTACTTTTACTTGCAAAAGAGTATAAAATCACAGCAAATAAGTGTGAAATCCTAGAAAACGCAGTAAATTTAATAAATAAAAATCATAATGAAAATAGTCTAGGAATGCTGTCTCCATCGGCTGCCTCGCTTGATCAATTTTCATCTTATAAACAAAGAGGAGAAGAATTTAAAAGATTGGTTTTTAATTTAAGGAAAAATTAATAAACTAATGTGTATACTTTCACTCCAATTTGAGAGGGTTCGATAGCTCAGTCGGTAGAGCAAAGGATTGAAAATCCTTGTGTCGGCAGTTCGATTCTGCCTCGAACCACCATTCAAATTTTTTGGCGCTGGTGTAGCTCAGTTGGCTAGAGCAGCTGATTTGTAATCAGCAGGTCGGGGGTTCAAGTCCCTTCACCAGCTCCATTTTTAATAATGTCGTGCGTAGTCTTAAAGACCAGCGCTTGACCAGAACAATAATTTTTTTAATATCGGTGAGGTTGGAGAGTGGTCAAATCCTGCGGATTGTAAATCCGCCGCCTACGGCTTCGAAGGTTCAAATCCTTCCCTCACCACCATTTAAATGAGCGGGAGTAGCTCAGTTGGCTAGAGCCTCTGCCTTCCAAGCAGATTGTCGCGAGTTCGAGTCTCGTCTCCCGCTCCATTTATTTTTATTGTTTACTGGGAGCTGAGTTATAAGCACATTTTTTTATAACTCTACATAAAAATTACTCCCATTAAAGTTTATTTTAGTATTTTTTTAATATAATACACGTCACAAAACAAAATAATAGTAATCCCCTCTGAATAGAGAAGCCAATGGGCTTATCTACTCAGAGGGCTATAACCACAAATTTTAGAAGGGGAATTTTATGGCAAAAGAAAAATTCGAAAGAAGTAAGCCACACGTAAATATTGGTACAATTGGACACGTTGACCACGGTAAAACTACATTAACAGCAGCGATCACTATGTGTTTAGGTTTAAAAACTGGTGCAGCTACAATGGATTATGATCAAATTGATAACGCTCCAGAAGAAAGAGAAAGAGGAATTACTATTGCTACTTCTCACGTTGAGTACGAAACTGAAACTAGACACTACGCTCACGTAGATTGTCCAGGTCACGCCGATTATGTTAAAAACATGATTACTGGTGCTGCACAAATGGATGGAGCGATCTTAGTTATTGCTGCAACTGATGGACCAATGGCTCAAACTAGAGAGCACATCTTATTATCTAAGCAAGTAGGTGTACCTTACATCGTTGTTTTCTTAAACAAAGAAGATCAATTAGATGACGAAGATAAAGAAGAGATGTTAGAATTAGTTGAAATGGAAGTAAGAGAATTACTTTCTGAGTACGACTTCCCAGGTGATGATACTCCAATCGTTGCAGGTTCTGCATTCCAAGCATTAGAAGAAGCTAAAGCTGGTAACGCTGGTGAGTGGTCTGAAAAGATTTATAACTTAATGGCTGAAGTTGATGCTTATATCCCAACTCCAGAAAGATCTACTGATAAAGATTACTTAATGCCTGTTGAAGATGTATTCTCAATTGCAGGTAGAGGTACAGTTGTAACTGGTGCTATTAACCAAGGTACAGTTAGATTAGGTGATACTATTGAAATCGTTGGATTAAAAGATACTCAAACTACTACAGTTACTGGTATTGAAATGTTCAGAAAAGAAATGGATTACGCTGAAGCTGGTGATAACGCTGGTATTCTTTTAAGAGGTATCAAAAAAGAAGACGTACAAAGAGGACAAGTTCTTGTTAAGCCAGGATCTATTACTCCACATACTGTATTTAAAGGTGAGGTATATATCTTATCTAAAGAGGAAGGTGGTAGACACACTCCATTCTTCTCAGGATATAGACCACAATTCTATGTAAGAACAACAGACGTAACTGGTTCTTGTACTTTACCAGAAGGTACTGAAATGGTTATGCCAGGTGATAACGTTGAAATGACTGTTAATCTTGTTGCTCCAATCGCTCTTGATAAGGGAACTAAGTTCGCTATTAGAGAAGGTGGTAGAACTGTAGGTGCAGGTGTTGTTTCTGAAATCATCGAATAAGGTTGATTGATGGCAAACGGAGTAAGAATTAAAATCGGACTAAAATGTCAAGAGTGTGGTGATATTAACTACACTACGACAAAAAATCCTAAGACTCACACTGAAAAGTTTGAGACTAAGAAATATAGTCCAAGATTAAAAAAACACACTTTACACAAAGAAGTAAAACTTAAGTCGTAAGACTTTATATCAAGGCTTGATTTTCAAGCCTTGACTCACAGGTCAGTAGCTCCAATGGTAGAGCGCCGGATTCCAAATCCGATGGTTGGGGGTTCGAGTCCCTCCTGGCCTGCCACTAAATTTTTTTAAAAGCAGTTGCGACTCCTTTTAAAAGAATTTTCAAGCTTATTATCATCAAATCTGGAGTCAATTGTGAATAAACTAAAAAACTATTACAAGAATGCTAAAGAAGAACTTTCAAAAGTTATCTTTCCTATAAAAGAACAAATTAGATCTGCATATTTATCTGTATTTATTGTTGTTACAGTAATCACATTGTTCTTAGCATTAATTGACACAGTAATGTCTTTAAGCTTGTCATCTGTAATGAATTAAGGATATTAAAATATGGCACAAAAGTGGTATGCAATACAAACTTACTCAGGAAGTGAATTAGCTGTTAAAAGAGCATTAGAACAATTATCTGAAGAAATGGGTGACGGAAGAATTTCAGAAGTTCTTGTTCCTACTGAAGATTTAATTGAGATTAAAAAGGGTAAAAAGAATATTGTTGAAAGACCACTTTATCCTGCTTATGCTTTTGCAAAAATCGATCTAGATACTGCACTATGGCATAGAATCCAATCAATGCCAAGAGTTGGAAGATTTATTGGTGAATCTAAAAAACCAACTCCTTTATCTGACAAAGATATTAATATGATTTTAGAAAAAGTTCAAAATAGAGCTGCTGCTAAACCTAAAGTATCTTTTGATGAAGGTGAAATGGTTAGAATTAATGAAGGTCCATTTGCTAACTTTAATGGTTTAGTTGAAGACTTCGATATGGCATCAGGTATTTTAAAACTAAATGTTTCTATTTTTGGTAGAAATACACCTGTTGAAATCTCTTATACACAAGTAGAAAGAGTAGTATAATTTATAGTTAATTAGGCATTAGGCAATAAAACTTCGCTTCCATAGAGTTTTCTTGCCTAATGCCTAAGTACATTATAAACAATTTTAAACAAAGGAATAGCATGGCTAAAAAAGTAGACGGTATACTTAAATTACAAATACCTGCTGGTGCAGCAAACCCATCACCACCAGTTGGACCTGCATTAGGTCAAAGAGGTATCAATATCATGGAATTCTGTAAAGCATTCAATGAGAAAACAAAAGATAAAGGTGGTTTCACAATTCCTGTTGAAATTACAGTTTATTCAGATAAAAGTTTTACTTTTGTAACTAAACAACCACCAATGACAGATTTAATTAAAAAAATTTCTGGTGTTAAAAAAGGTTCTGATAACCCTCTTAAAAATAAAGTTGGTAAGTTATCAAAAGAGCAAATTTTAGAAATCGTTGATTTAAAAATTGCTGACTTAAATACAGATGATAGAGAGCAAGCAGCTAAGATTGTTGCAGGTTCAGCTAGATCTATGGGTATTGAAACTGAAGCATAAGCTTTAGTTTCTTTAATAGTCTTACCACCAGACTTAAAATGGCGGTAGCAAAATAAAATATTGCGGAGAATAAAATGGCAAAAATTTCAAAAAGATATAAAGCATTATCAGAAAAAATCGAAGACAGAAGCTATTCTTTAGCTGAAGCTTGTGATTTAGTAAAAGAATTAAAATCAGCTAAATTCGACGAATCAGTTGAAGTAGCATTAAACTTAAATGTAGATCCAAGACACGCAGATCAAATGATTAGAGGTGCAGTTGTACTTCCAAATGGTACTGGTAAAACTGTAAGAGTTGCAGTTTTCGCTAAAGGTGCTAAAGTAGACGAAGCTAAAGCAGCAGGTGCTGATATTGTTGGTAACGATGATTTAGTTGAAACTGTTCAAGCTGGAAACATTGATTTTGATGTATTAATCGCTACTCCTGATTGTATGGGATTAGTTGGTAAATTAGGTAGAATCTTAGGACCAAAAGGTTTAATGCCAAATCCTAAAACTGGTACAGTAACTATGGATGTTACTAAAGCAGTTAACGATGCTAAAGGTGGTCAAGTAGCATATAGAGTTGATAAAAAAGGTAACATGCAAGCAGCAGTTGGAAAAGTTTCTTTCTCTACTGAAGCAATCAAAGAAAATATTGAAGCATTCGTTACAGCTATTAACAAAGCTAAACCATCAACTGCAAAAGGTAGATATATTACTAACGCAGCTGTATCATTAACAATGTCTCCATCAGTTAAAATGGACGCAACAGAGTTAATGGACATTAAATAAGGAACTTTTCCTTATTTAATAAACATTCAAAAGTGTTGATACTTAAATCAATATTTTTGAGTGTTATTCAAAGCACTACATTAAAAACTGAAGATAGCCGGTTAGACACTACTCCTGTGTCTTGTAAAACCTGCCGAAGTTGGATGTTTTGGAAGGAGATATATAAATGACTAAACAACAAAAATCAGAAGTAATTGATTTCTTAACTGGTGAATTCAAAGAGTCTCAAGCTATCGTAGTTTGTGATTTTAATGGTGTTTCTCACAAAGAATTAGAAGGTTTAAGAAAAGATGCTAAAGAAGCTGGTGTAAAAGTTCAAGTTGCTAAAAACACATTAGTTACAGTTGCTGTAAAAAATGCTGAGTTAGGTGAACTTGCATTAACTGGAAACAACATTTTCTTATGGTCTGAAGATCAAATTTCTGCTTGTAAAGTTGCTGATAAATTTGCTCTTGCAAACAAAGATAAATTTGCAATCAAATCTGGTATCATTGAAGGTGAAATTGCTGACCTTAACACTGTTATGGCGTTCGCTAAATTACCATCTAGAGATGAACTTCTTGGTATGCTTGCTGCTACTTGGATGGCTCCAGTTCAGAACTTTACTATTGGGCTTGATGCTCTTGCAAAGAAAAAAGAAGAAGAGGCTGCTTAATATAAATTAAGCATTTAATATATAAATAAAAATAATAAAAAAAATTAAGGAAAAACGAAATGGCAATTTCTAAAGAAGACGTATTAGAATACATCTCTGGTTTATCTGTATTAGAGTTATCTGAATTAGTAAAAGAATTCGAAGAAAAATTTGGAGTATCTGCACAACCTGTTGCTGTAGCTGGTGCTGTTGCTGGTGGAGCTGCTGAAGCTGCTGAAGAAAAAACTGAGTTCGATGTAATCTTAAAAGATGCTGGAGCTAAGAAAATTAACGTAATTAAAGTAATTAGAGCGTTAACTGGATTAGGATTAAAAGAAGCAAAAGCTATGGCTGAAGAAGCTGGAGCAAAAGTAAAAGAAGGTATCTCTAAAGACGATGCTGAAGCTGCAAAAGCAGAATTAGAGGGTGCTGGAGCAGTTGTAGAATTAGCATAATTCTCTACCCATCTTATAAACGTTACACAAGGCGACGGCCTTGTGTAAAGATTAGCATCTTTGAAGGCTAAGGTTAGAATTTACCCCAAATTTTAACCCTATCCTTTATGGATGCTTTTGTGCTTTATACAAAAAGCTTAAAACTAAACCAAATTTTATAACAAGGCCGACAATGTTAAACTCTTTAAAATCTGGTAATAGACTTAGAGTTGATTTTGCAAAAAATCCACAACAAATTGAAATTCCTAATCTACTACAATTACAACAAAATTCATATGATTCATTTTTAATGATTGGACAAGAAGAAAGAAATGAAGCTGGTATTGAAAAAGTATTCAAATCGATTTTCCCTATTCACGATGTTCAAAACAGAATTACATTAGACTACTTAGGTTCTGAAGTAGGTAAACCTAAATACGATGTAAGAGAATCAATGGTTAGAGGTCTTACTTACTCTATTCCTTTAAAAATCAATATTAGATTAACTTTATGGGACTTAGACGAGAAGACAGGTGAAAAAATCGGTGTTAAAGATATGAAAGAACAATCTTTATTCATCAGAGAAATTCCTTTAATGACAGATAGAACTTCTTTCATTGTAAATGGTGTTGAAAGAGTAGTTGTTAATCAATTACATAGATCACCAGGTGTAATATTTAAAGAAGAAGAGTCAAATACATCTGATAACAAACTAATCTACACTGGTCAAATTATTCCAGATAGAGGTTCTTGGTTATACTTCGAATATGATGCTAAAGATGTATTATATGTTAGAATTAATAAAAGAAGAAAAGTTCCTGTTACTATTCTTTTTAGAGCATTAGGTTACTCTAAAGAAGATATTATCAAATTATTCTACCCAATTTTAAATGTTAAAATCAAAAACAATAAATTCTTAACAGAGTTTAATCCTGATGATTTTACAGGAAGAGTTGAGTTTGATTTAAAAGATGAAAAAGGTAACTTAATTTTAGCTGCAGGTAAGAGATTAACTGCAAGAAAAGCTAAAGCTTTAGAAGAGGGTGGTTTAAAATTAGTTGAGTATCCAGTTGAGTTATTAATGGATAGATCTACTGCATCTACAATTTTCGATCCAGAATCTGGAGAAGTATTATTTGATGCATTAACTAACCTTGATGAAATTAAATTAAAAAAATTATTAGACTTAGGTTTTGATAATTTTGATATTGCAAATGACTTAGCTGCAGGTGTTGATGATTCTATTATTAATGCATTTAAAGCTGATGCAGAATCTTTAAAACTGTTAAAACAAACAGAAGAAATTGATGATGAAAATGATTTAGCTGCAATTAGAATTTATAAAGTTATGAGACCAGGTGAGCCTGTAACTAAAGAAGCTGCTAAAGAATTTGTTAAAAAATTATTCTTTGATCCAGAAAGATATGACTTAACTAAAGTTGGTAGAATGAAAATGAACCACAAGTTAGGTGTAAATGTTCCTGAGTATGTAACGACTTTAACTTATGAAGATGTTATTAAAACTGTTCAATACTTAGTAAAAGTTAAATCTGGTCATGGACATATCGATGATAGAGATCACTTAGGTAATAGAAGAATTAGAGCAATTGGTGAATTATTAGCAAATGAAATGCATTCTGGTTTAATCAAAATGCAAAAAGCTATTAGAGATAAAATGACTACTTTATCTGGTACATTAGAAGATATTATGCCACATGATTTAGTTAACTCTAAAATGATTACATCAACTATTACTGAATTCTTTACATCTGGTCAATTATCTCAATTTATGGATCAAACTAACCCATTATCAGAAGTTACTCATAAAAGAAGACTTTCTGCACTTGGTGAGGGTGGTTTAGTAAAAGAGAGAGCTGGATTCGAAGTAAGGGACGTTCACCCAACTCACTATGGAAGAATTTGTCCAGTTGAAACTCCAGAGGGACAAAATATTGGTCTTATTAATACATTATCTACTTTCTCTAAAGTAAATGATTTAGGATTTATTGAAGCTCCATATAAAACTGTTAAAGATGGTGTTGTAACTGATGAAATTAAATATTATACTGCAACTCAAGAAGAGGGATTAGTAATTGCTCCTGGTTCAACAAAAGTTGACGAAAATGGAAAGATTGTTGAAAACTTAATTGAAGCTAGACAAGATGGAGAAATCTTACTTGTTGAAAGAGCAAAAGTTGATTTAATTGATATCTCTTCTCAAATGGTAATGGGTGTTGCTGCATCTTTAATTCCATTCTTAGAGCATGATGATGCCAACAGAGCCTTAATGGGATCGAATATGATGAGACAAGCCGTTCCATTATTAAGACCAAATGCTCCAGTTGTTGGAACAGGTTTAGAAAAAACTGTTGCAAGAGATGCATGGGAAGCTATTAAAGCTAACAGAGGCGGAGTAATTGAAAAAGCTGACGCTAAAAACATTTATGTAAGAGGTGAAGATGAAAACGGTGCTTTCATTGACCACTATACAGTGAATAAAAATGTTAGAACAAATAACAATACTTCATTTGGACAAAGAATTGGTGTAAAAGAAGGTGATGTTGTAGAAAAAGGACAAGTTATTGCTGATGGTCCTTCAATGGATAATGGAGAGCTGGCAGTTGGTGTTAATGCTTGTGTTGCCTTCATGCCATGGAATGGATATAACTATGAGGATGCTATTGTTCTTAGTGAGAGATTAATTAAAGAAGATGCATTTACATCTGTTCATATTTATGAAAAAGATGTTGAGTGTAGAGAATTAAAACATGGTAATGAAGAGATTACTAGAGATTTACCAGGTGTTAAAGAAGAGTCAATTTCTCACTTAGATGCATCAGGTATTGTTAAAGTAGGAACTTTTGTTAAACCAGGAATGATTCTTGTTGGTAAAGTAACTCCAAAAGGTGAAATTAAACCAACTCCAGAAGAAAGACTTTTAAGAGCAATCTTTGGAGAAAAAGCAGGTCATGTTATTAATAAATCTTTGTTAACTCCAACTTCAATGGAAGGTACGGTTGTTGACGTTAAAGTATTTACTAAAAAAGGATACGAAAAAGACGAAAGAGCAATTGCTGAAATTGAAGCTGAAAAAGCAGAACTTGATATTAAGCATCATGATAAACTTTTAATGTTAGACAGAGAAGAAATCTTAAAAATTAATGATTTATTATCTAAATCTGAATTAGCTAAAGATGTTGAAGTTGAAGAAGTTACTTATAAAAAAGGTGAAAAAATTCCTTTTGATATTTTAACTAACGTTAATAGATTTGCTATGAAAAAAGTTGTTGCATCTTACTCTAATGAAGTTGAGAAAAAATACAACGAGATTAAAGATTACTTTATTAAGCAAAAAGCTGAGCTTAGAGATGAACATGAAGAAAAACTTCAAGTATTAGAGCATGATGATATTTTACCTTCAGGTGTAATTAAACAAGTTAAAGTTTATATTGCAACTAAGAGAAAAATCAAAGTTGGGGATAAAATGGCCGGAAGACACGGTAACAAAGGTATCGTTTCTAACATCGTTCCTCAAGTAGATATGCCTTATATGAAAGATGGTTCAACTGTTGATGTTATTCTTAACCCACTAGGGGTTCCATCAAGGATGAATATTGGACAGATTCTTGAAGTTCACTTAGGTCTAGTTGGTATGAAATTAGGTCAAGAAATTCAAGAAATGTTCGAAAACAAAAAAGCTGAGTTTGTAACTGAGTTAAGAGCTAAAATGACTGAAATTGCTGAAGTTGCTAAGCTTATGAATGGTAAAGAGTTTATGGACTCATTATCAGATGAAGAATTAATTAAATACGGACAGGATTGGTCTAAAGGTGTTAGATTCGCAACTCAAGTATTTGATGGTGTAAAAGAAGAAGAGTTTGTTAAGTTATTTGAATTAGCAAAAATTGATACAGATGGTAAAACTCAACTTTATGATGGAAAAACTGGTCAAGCAATGAACGAGAGAGTAAACGTTGGTTACATGTATATGCTGAAACTTCACCACTTAGTTGATGAAAAAGTTCACGCAAGATCTACTGGACCTTACTCATTAGTTACACAACAACCAGTTGGTGGTAAAGCACTATTTGGTGGACAAAGATTCGGGGAAATGGAAGTTTGGGCTCTTGAAGCATATGGAGCTACAAATGTTCTTAAAGAGATGCTTACAACTAAATCGGATGACGTTGAAGGTAGAACAAGAGCATATAGAGCGATTGCTAATGGTGAAAATGTTCCAAGTTCTGGTGTACCTGAAACATTCTTCGTATTAACGAAAGAGTTAAAAGCTTTAGGTTTAGATGTTGAGATTTTTGACGAGGTAGAAAACGATGAGCAATAATGAAAAAATTTTAGAACCAATTGAAATTAAAGAATTAGAAAGACCGCAAGATTTTGCGGCCTTTCAATTAAGACTTGCTAGTCCTGAAAAAATTCTTTCTTGGTCTTCTGGTGAAGTTAAAAAACCAGAAACTATTAACTATAGAACATTAAAACCTGAAAGAGATGGATTATTTTGTGCTAAAATCTTTGGACCTGTAAAAGATTACGAATGTCTTTGTGGTAAATACAAAAAGATGAGATACAAAGGTGTTGTATGTGAGAAATGTGGTGTTGAAGTAACTAGCTCAAAAGTTAGAAGACACAGAATGGGTCACATTGACTTAGTTTCACCAGTTGCACACATTTGGATGGTTTCATCGTTACCTACAAGAGTTGGTACATTACTTGGTGTTAAATTAAAAGATTTAGAAAGAGTATTATACTACGAAGCATACATTGTAAATGAGCCAGGTGATGCTTATTATGACAATGAAAAGACTAAAAAAGTATTAAAATACGATATTTTAAATGAAGAACAATATAGAACTATCTCTGATTTATTTGAACATACTGGTTTCCAAGCTGATATGGGTGGAGAAGTTGTAAGAGAATTATTAGAAACTTTAGACTTATTTGAATTATTAACTAAGTTAAAAGAAGAAATGTCTGCAACTAAATCAGAAGCAAAAAGAAAAACTATTATTAAAAGATTAAAAGTAGTTGAAAACTTTATCAACTCTGGAAATAGACCAGAATGGATGATGTTAACTCAATTACCAGTTCTTCCACCAGACTTAAGACCATTAGTATCATTAGATGGTGGTAAATTTGCTGTTTCTGATGTTAATGACTTATATAGAAGAGTTATCAACAGAAATAACAGACTTAAGAGATTAACAGAACTTGATGCACCTGAAATCATTATTAGAAATGAAAAAAGAATGCTTCAAGAAGCAGTTGATGCATTATTTGATAATGGTAAAACTGCAAATGCAGTTAAAGGTGCAAACAAAAGACCATTAAAATCTTTATCTGAGATTATTAAAGGTAAGCAAGGAAGATTTAGACAAAACTTACTTGGTAAAAGGGTTGACTTCTCTGGTAGATCTGTAATTGTTGTTGGACCTACATTAAATATGGACCAATGTGGTATTCCTAAGAAAATGGCTCTTGAGTTATTTAAACCACATTTAATGGCTAAATTAGAAGAAAAAGGTTATGCAACTACATTAAAATCTGCAAAGAGATTAATTGAGTCTGAGACTAATGAAGTTTGGGAATGTTTAAATGAAATTGTTGATGAGTATCCAGTATTACTGAACAGAGCTCCAACACTTCACAAATTATCGATTCAAGCGTTCCACCCAGTATTAATTGATGGTAAAGCAATTAGACTTCACCCACTAGTTTGTGCTGCGTTTAATGCCGACTTCGATGGTGACCAAATGGCTGTACACGTTCCATTATCACAAGAAGCTGTAGCTGAAGCTAAGATTCTTATGATGTCATCTATGAATATTCTTTTACCTGCGTCAGGTAGAGCAATTGCTGTACCATCACAGGATATGATTTTAGGTATCTACTACCTATCATTAGAAAAAGATGGTGTTAAAGGTGAACATAAATTATTTACAGATGTAAATGAAGCAAAAATTGCTTTAGAAATGAAGCAAGTTAATTTACATGCAAAAATTAGAACTAAGATTGAAGATAAAGTAATTCATACTACAGTTGGTAGATTAATTATTCATGAAATCTTACCTGATTTTGTACCTGTAACATTATGGAATAAGATTTTAAAGAAAAAAGATATTGGTACTTTAGTTGACTATATCTATAAGCATGGTGGTTATGAAGTAACTCCTAGATTCTTAGATAACTTAAAGAACTTAGGTTTCAAATACGCAACTGATGCTGGTATTTCTGTATCTATTGATGATATTAGAGTTCCTGATTCAAAAGAAGGACATATTGCTGCTTCTAAAAAAGAAGTTATTGAAGTTCAAAAGCAATTTGCACAAGGTTTATTAACTGAGCAAGAAAGATACAACAAAATTATTGATATCTGGACAGAAGTTAATAATAAACTTGGTTCTGAAATGATGAACTTAGTTGAGCAAGATAAAGATGGATTCAACTCTATTTACATGATGGCTGACTCTGGGGCTAGAGGTTCTGCTGCACAGATTAGACAGTTATCAGGTATGAGGGGTCTTATGGCTAAGCCAGATGGTACAATTATTGAGACACCAATTATTTCAAACTTTAGAGAAGGTCTAAATGTACTTGAGTACTTTATTTCTACTCACGGTGCTAGAAAAGGTCTTGCGGATACAGCCTTAAAAACTGCCAATGCGGGATACTTAACAAGAAAGTTAATTGATGTATCTCAAAATGTTAGAATCACAGTTGAAGATTGTGGTACTCACGAAGGTGTTGAAATTACAGATATTTCTTCTGGTAATGAATTAATTGAGTCACTAGAAGAAAGAATCACAGGTAGAGTTATTGCAGAAGATATTATTGATCCTATCTCAAATGAGATTTTATTTACAGAAGGAACATTAATTACTGAAGAGAATGCAAAAGTTGTTGCTGAAGCTGAAGTAAAATCTGTTGTAATCAGAACTCCATTAACTTGTAAAGAAGAGCATGGTTTATGTTCTAAATGTTATGGTCTTAACCTTGGTGAGCAAAGAAAAGCAACTCCAGGTGAAGCTGTTGGTGTTGTTGCAGCACAATCTATTGGTGAGCCAGGAACTCAGCTTACACTTAGAACATTCCACGTTGGGGGAACTGCATCTGCAACTCAAACAGAAAGAGAGTTAAGAGCTGATAAAGAAGGTTTCATTAGATATTACAACATTAGAACGTATACTAATAGCCAAGGTAAGAAAATCGTTGCAAACAGAAGAAATGCAGGTATTTTATTAGTTGAACCTAAAATTAATGCTCCATTCAAAGGTAATGTTACAGTTGAAACAATCCACGAAGAGATTATTTTAACTATTACTAATGGATCAGAAGAGAAGAAATATTACTTAAGAAAGAATGACGTTGCTAAGCCAAATGAGCTTGCAGGTGTTTCTGGTAAAATTGAAGGTAAATTATACTTACCATACTTTGATGGTGTTGAAGTTGAAGAGAATGAGTCTATCGTTGAAATGATTAAAGATGGATGGAATGTTCCAAACAGAATTCCGTTTGCTTCTGAATTAAGAGTTTCTGATGGTGCTCCTATTACTTCTAAGATTATTACTGGTGCAAAAGGTGTAGTTAAATACTACAAATTAACTGGTGATTACTTAGAAAGAAGAAAAGACATTAAAGCTGGTGATAAAGTTGATGAAAAAGGTTTATTTGCTGTAATCGTTGATGGTGAAGGTAGAGAAGCATTAAGACACTATATCGCTAGAGGTTCACAAGTTGAATTAAATGACGATGTTGAAGTTGAAAAAGAATCAGTAATTGCTATTCCAGAGAGTGAAGAGCAAGTTGTAATTGCTGAGTGGGATCCATACTCAAACCCATCTATTGCAGAAAAAGACGGTGTTATTACATTTGAAGATATTATTCCTGGTGTAACTGTTTCTGAGCAATTTGATGAGTTAACAGGAACTTCTAAGTTAGTTGTTAATGAGTATATTCCAAGTGGATACAAACCAACAGTTATCTTAGCAACAGAAGACAAAGAGTTAATTAGATATAAATTAGATCCTAAAACATCTATTAACGTATCTGAAGGACAAAAAGTTCAAGTTGCAGATATTATTGGTAAAACACCAAAAGCAACTCAAAAATCTAAGGATATTACTGGAGGTCTTCCAAGAGTATCTGAATTATTTGAGGCTAGAAGACCTAAAAATATTGCAGTACTTGCATCATTTGATGGTATGGTTTCATTTGGTAAACCACTTAGAAATAAACAAAGAATCATTATTACTGATGAAAATGGTAATAAAGGTGAATTCTTAGTTGAAAAATCTAAGCAAATTTTAGTACACGAAGGTGAGTTTGTTCACGCTGGTGAAGCATTAACAGATGGTCAAGTTTCTCCTCACGACGTATTAAGAATTTTAGGTGAAAAAGCATTACATTACTTTATTGTATCTGAAGTACAACAAGTATATAGATCTCAAGGGGTAAATATTGCTGATAAACATATTGAGGTTATTACATCTCAAATGTTAAGACAAGTATCTATTCTTGATGGTGGAGATACTAAATTCATCATTGGTGATATGGTTTCTAAGAAAAGATTTAAGCAAGAGAATGAAAAAATTATCAAGCTTGGTGGTCAACCTGCAATTGCAGAGCCATTATTACTTGGTATTACAAGAGCAGCTGTTACATCTGACTCTATTATCTCTGCTGCATCATTCCAAGAAACTACAAAAGTATTAACTGAAGCTGCAATTTCAGCTAAGATGGATATGTTAGAAGACTTAAAAGAAAATGTTGTAATTGGTAGAACAATTCCAGTTGGAACAGGATTATATAAAGGTAAGAAAATTAGCTTTTCTCAACCTAACGAACAATAAGGCATAGCCTTATTGTTTAAGTTAAATTATGGAAATTTTACTACTACTTTCAATTTTTATACTACTAGAGCTTTTTGAATCAAGATGGCAAAAAGCAGATACACTACATGGATTAATTCTAAATAATTTTTATATATTTAAACAAAATATCTTTTTGTATTTTACTATGCATGTTACTTTTTTTTATACTATTTTTTTATCTTTTTATTTAAATAACTTTGGTTTTTGGATGAGTTCAATTTTAATTGTTAAGTTTTTAGATATAACATTTAAATTATCAATGATGAAAAAATTATTAAATGGAATAAGTGTTGAAGAAGTAATGCCTATAAATATTAAAATGAGTAATTTATTTAGGTATATGAATGTCCTTATTTACCCAGTTAGTTTCATATTTGCAATAAATTTAATATAAATCAATATTAATAGTAATTATCATTTTTATGTAAGGATAAATTTGTTATTATCCTTTCTATGAATAGTATAGAGTTTAAACAATTAATATTAAATGCTAGTTATTATACTAAGTATGAACCTATTTTATATAAAGATAGTCTAGAAATATATGGATATGAGGCATTGTCAAAATTTGACATCAATAATGATTTAATTAGTACAGAAGAAATATTTAAAAAGCTACATCATAATAATAAACTTTTTTTTGAACTTGAGAAAAGAAATAAAGAATTACAGATAAAGAATTTCAGATTTGATTGTAAACTTTTTTTAAATTTTGATGCAGATATTTTTGTTACATGTGAACAACAAAAATATTGGGAAAATTTTTTATTAGAGAATAAAAGAAATCTAGTTGTTGAAATTACAGAAAATGGTAGTGATGATGAAACAAGTGCAACAATTATGAAAGATTTTTCAACTTGGTTAAATAGCAAGTCAATTGATACTGCTTTAGATGATTTTGCTCAAGATGGTTCAATGTTTTCTTTTCATATGATGAATAATAGTAAGTATATAAAAATAGATAAATCTTTTATAAAACAAATAAATTCAAACGAAAATTATATTCACTATTTAAATGGTATATTGAAGACTATAAAATTAAATGGTCAGTTTTCAATTATTGAAGGTGTTGAAACAAAATATGATTATGATATGATTAAAGAATTAGATTGTGATTTTGTGCAAGGATATTATTTTGATACTCTTGTAACTATTGTTTAATTTTATTTGGTTAAAATTTTATATCAAGAAAAAAGGATTAAGATGCAATATTTAGTTATCGCTTATGATTATGAAGATGCTTTAGATAAAAGAATGGAAGCAAGACCTGCTCATGTAGAGGGTACTCAAAAGTTAATGGCTGAAGGTAAAATTGTTTCAGCTTGTGCTTTAATAGAAGATGAAAAAATGGTAGGTTCTTCTGTATTAACAAACTTTGAAAACGAAGATGAATTTGATGAGTGGTTAGTAAATGAACCTTATGTTGTAAATGGTGTATGGAACATGGAAGAGATTCAAGTAGTTCCTGTTAAAGTTATGCCAAAAGCTTAAATAAGTTGTCAAAAAAGCCCATTAATATGGGCTTTGAGACTCTTCAGTAATACTATATTCTATCATATTTAATCACATCAAATCAGAAAAAATCAAGTTTTTATAAGGTACTATTTCAGGTAATTAAATTTTATTTTAAAGTGAGTACCTGATAAATGCCAAAGATATCTAAACCTTTAACAATTACTGAATTAAAAAGTTTTAAACCTAGAGAAAAGCAATATAAGAAAGCTGATGGTAAAGGACTTTGGATTGTTGTAAAACCAAACGGTAGTAAATTCTGGAGATACGATTTTAGATATGGAGGAAAAAATTTATCTATGTCTTTTGGTCTTTATCCTGATGTTGGATTAAAAGAAGCAAGAGAAAAAAGAGAAAATGCAAGAGAACTTTTACAAAATAATATTAATCCAATTGTTGACAAAAGAATAAAAAAAATTAGTGAAACACTAATTCTTCAAAATATAATTGATGAGTGGATTGAATTTAGAAGTAAGTCAGCAAGTATTGCTACCATTACTCAAAATAAAAGAATTTTAAATAATCTTACAAGATGGTTAGGTAATGTTGCAATTAAGGACATTAGAAGTATTGATATAGTTAATGTTTTAGAAAAAATACAAAATAAAGGAACTATTGAAACTGCTCATAGGTTATTTTCTTTAATTAATAAAGTTTTTAAATACGCTGTTACAAAAGAGTACATAGAACATAATATAATTGCAGATATAGATAAAAGTAGTGTTCTTATTTCTAACAATAAAAATACACACTTCCCTGCAGTAACTAGTGCAAAAGAAATAAAAGAATTATTAATTGATATAAATACAATAGGTGAAAAGTTTAAGAGTGATATAAGTACAGTATTTATATTTAAAATTATACCTTATGTTTTTGTCAGAAGTGAAAATATTAGATTAATGTGTTGGGATGATATTGATTTTGATAATAAAGTATGGGAAATACCAAAAGAAAAAATGAAAGCAAAAGTAGAGTTTGTTTGTCCTCTTCCTAGACAAGCAGTTGAATTATTAAAGCAAATTGAGCCATATTCAAGACATCGTAGCAAGTTTGTTTTCCCTTCACCTTTTAAAAATGATAGAGGTGTATCTGGAGCAACATTATCTGATACTCTTTTTAAATTAGGTTATAAAGGTAAGCATACATTTCATGGATTTAGAAGTATGTTTTCGACTGTAGCTTATGAAAACTATAAAGAACATGGATTTCATTCTGATATTATAGAATCTTGTCTTGCACATAAAGAAAGAAATAGAATTAAGGCTGCATATAATCGTGAGTCTAAATACAAATACATTAATGAGAAAAGGGAGCTGATACAATGGTATGCAGATTGGCTTGATAAACTTAATTTCAATAATTAATTATTTTTTTTAAGCTTAAAATCTTAAAATCTTTATTTTAAATTACATAATCAATCAAATTAAATCATATTACAATTTATACTACCAAAAAATCTCTTATTTACAATATGTTTAAATAAATATATACTTTTCCTATAAATATTTAGAGCTTGGTAGGCGCACAATCTGCTTGATTAGTTTGTCACTTGATAAGCTATCAAGCTCTAAGTATTTATTATTAGATTGTGCATCTACCAAATCTACAATCTAATCTTAATTACAATCAATTTTTAAATTCTATTATTTACAATGTTTAAGTTAATAGGATAATTCTGTCTATTTAAAGGAGGGAATAATAGCCCGAGTGAGTTTGGCGACCGACCGAGCTATTATAATTAGAACTAAATTATATCAAAAATAAACTATTTTTTCAATGTTAAAAAAATTAAAAATCAACTTTATTGTTGAGAATAAAGTAATGTTTTTTAATTGATAGGCATAATCTCTTGTGTCTGGTGAAGTAGCTATCTATGAGGCTAATTCTAGTTGTAAAGGTATCTCATAATAACGCCATTTAGTGAACAAATAAAAAAGAGACCGTACATCGGTTGTAGTGAAATAGGAAACTATTGAAGCTAATAAGTTGGACTACATGCAGATATGGCGTAGTGTTTGATACTAGATACTCAACCAAGCTTGAGGTAACTTTTGCTAAGTCTTAATGATATGTGAAATATATGGTATCGCATTACCCACCATGAAGCCTTTTTAGTATGAGCATGAAAAAGTACTAAATTAAGCGATGAGACTCATTCCAAGAGTATTATCAAAAAAGTTTGTGTTTTAATGCCAAACTTTTCTTTGCTTCAAAGATCTAAATCCAGAATATTAAAATAAAAGTGTTTAGATAAGGTTACTTACCTTATATTTTAGGAGGATTGTTACCTCTTCCTTTTCCAGATGGTTCACCTGTGACTCTTAGGTAATTTACTGGTTTTGAATCTGATTTATAAAGCAAACTATTGTGTTAATTGCTTCATTCCCAAAATCATCTCCTGGACCATTAACTAAAGAATATACTTCTTCTATAAATAAAACTCTACCTAATGCTTGTTCTAAAACTCTAGTTGTTTTTTCAGCAGTATGTCCTTGATATTGCCCAACTAAATCATTTCTTGTCACTTCTATAAAATGATCATAATCTAAAAGATCTAGCTCTTTAAATGTTTTACCAAGAATCCTACCAACAGTTGTTTTACCAGTACCTGGATTACCTTGAAATATATAATGACCTATTACAGGTTTTTTAGGACTTCTTAATTGCTCTACCTTAATTATGTTAATAATATCAAATATATTTTTTTTACAGACTCTAATCCTATTAAATCATCTAATAATTCATATGTTGTAGGATAAAGTCTTTTATATTGTGGAGGCATAATATATTTTGATAATGATTTACTAAAAGATGATTCATTTTATAAAAGTCCAATAATATCATGTTAGTTACATGAGAATATTAGTCAAAATTCAGTAAAATAATAATATTAAAATAATAAGGAATTATACTAATGACAAGTACACAACAACGAGCCGAGTTACAACGTCAAATATGGCAAATAGCAAATGATGTAAGAGGGAGCGTTGATGGATGGGACTTTAAGCAGTATGTTTTAGGTACTTTATTTTACAGATTCATTAGTGAAAACTTCTCTAATTATATTGAAGCAGGTGATGAAAGTGTAAACTATGCAGCACTTCCTGATGATGTAATAACACCAGAAATTAAAGATGATGCCATTAAAACCAAAGGTTACTTCATCTATCCAAGTCAATTATTTATAAACATAGCTAAAAATGCTAATGATAATCCAGATTTAAACACAGATTTAAAAGCTATATTTGATTCTATAGAGAGTTCAGCTAATGGATATCCATCAGAAGTAGATATAAAAGGTTTATTTGCTGATTTTGATACAACTAGTAATAGATTAGGAAATACAGTAAAAGACAAGAACACAAGGTTATCAGCTGTACTAAAAGGTGTTGCAGGACTAAACTTTGGTAAGTTTGAAGAAAACCATATTGATTTGTTTGGTGATGCTTATGAGTTCTTAATCTCAAACTATGCAGCAAATGCAGGTAAGAGTGGTGGAGAATTCTTTACACCTCAAAGTGTATCTAAACTAATAGCACAACTTGCAATGCATAAACAAACAACAGTTAATAAAATCTATGACCCAGCAGCTGGCTCAGGTTCACTACTTCTACAAGCTAAAAAGCACTTTGATGCACATATTGTTGAAGATGGTTTCTTTGGACAAGAGATTAACCACACGACTTTCAACTTAGCTAGAATGAATATGTTCTTACATAACATCAACTATGATAAATTTAACATAGCCCTTGGTAATACTTTAGTAGAACCAGAGTTCATAGATGATAAGCCATTTGATGCAATCGTTTCAAATCCTCCATATTCTGTTAAATGGGTAGGAAGTGATGACCCAACACTAATAAACGATGATAGATATGCACCTGCTGGAGTACTTGCACCAAAATCAAAAGCAGACTTTGCATTTGTATTACATTGTTTAAGCTATTTATCGCCAAAAGGAAGAGCTGCAATCGTTTGTTTCCCTGGTATCTTTTATAGAGGTGGGGCAGAACAAAAGATTAGAAAATATCTAGTTGATGGTAATTATGTTGAAACTGTTATATCACTAGCACCAAATCTATTCTTTGGAACTTCAATTGCAGTTAATATTCTAGTTCTTGCTAAAAACAAAAAAGAGACTAAAACACAATTCATAGATGCAAGTGAGCTTTACAAAAAGCAAACTAATAACAATATCTTAACTTATGAGGGAGAAGATAACCATATTGAGCAAATAATGAAAGTGTTTGATAGTAAAGAAGATATCGAACATTTTACTAAAAGTGTTGATAATGACGTTATTGCTCAAAATGACTATAACTTATCTGTTAGTTCTTATGTTGAAGCAAAGGACACAAGAGAGAAGATTGATATTACTAAACTAAATAGTGAACTTAAAACTACTGTATCTAAGATTGACATTTTAAGAAGTGAAATAGATAAAATCGTTTCACAGATTGAGGGAGATATCGCATGATTTTAGAAAACAAACTAGGTATCACAGACCAAATAGAACTAGCTAAAGCAGAAGAAAAAATCTCTAAGCAAAAAGCCAAACAACTTTTTGATTCACAAGACTTAGCTAAAGTAGAAGTAGGAACATTTAAAGGGCTATGCTTTATTCATAACTATCTATTTTCTGAAATTTATGATTTTGCTGGGAATATGAGAAAAGTAAATATTTCTAAAGATGATTTTAGATTTGCTCCTTTGATGTACTTAGAAGTATCTTTAAAGCATATAGATTCAATGCCTCAGTCAAACTTTGACGAGATAATAGAAAAATATGTAGAGATGAACATAGCACATCCATTTAGAGAAGGAAATGGGAGAGCTACAAGAATATGGCTTGATTTAATACTAAAAAAAGAAGTTAAACAAGTAATAGACTGGAACAAGGTAGATAAAGATGAATATCTATCAGCTATGAAAAGAAGTGTAGTAAAAGACATAGAAATCAAACATCTACTAAAACTTGCACTTACAGATCAAATCGATGATAGAGCCTTATTTATGAAAGGTATTGATGTAAGTTACTACTATGAGGGTTATAGTGAATTTAAGACAGAGGAACTATAATCGTGAGTAGCTTAAATTTTATGGAAAAATTGCTTGATGGTGTAGAAGTTGAGTGGAAAACTTTAGATGAAGTTTGTTATGTAAAAAATGGTTATACACCATCCAAAAATAAGCCTGAGTTCTGGTCTAATGGAACTGTTCCTTGGTTTAGAATGGAAGATATTCGTAAAAATGGTAGAGTTTTAAGTGATTCAGTTCAACATGTTACTGATAAAGCAGTAAAATCAGGAAAATTATTTCCTGCTAATTCAATAATCTTATCTACTACAGCCACTATTGGTGAGTATGCTTTAATTACAAATGATTTTTTATGCAATCAACAATTAACAGTATTGAGTATAAAAGAGAAGTTTAAAAATATAGTTAATCATAAATATTTATTTTATTACAGTTATATTTTTGGTGAATTATGTAAGATGAATGTTAGTCCTGGAGGATTTGCATTAGTAGGAACTACAAAAATAAAAACCTTTGAAATCCCAATCCCACCCTTGCATGTGCAAAGTGAAATTGTACGAATTTTAGACAATTTCACAGAGCTTACAGCAGAGCTTACAGCAGAGCTTACAGCACGAAAAAAACAATATACTTACTATAGAGATAAATTATTGACTTTTGAAGATGGCGAAGTTGAGTTTAAGCCATTGGGGGAAGTAGCTCAATATTCAAAAGCACGGATTAGTGCAGAGTTCTTAAACAATAAAAACTATGTAGGAGTAGATAATTTATTACAAAATAGAGCTGGTAAAGTAGACTCAAATCATGTTCCAACTGAAGGAAATTCAACTAAATTTGTCAATGACGATATTTTAATTGGAAATATAAGACCTTATCTTAAAAAAATCTGGTTTGCTGACTGTGAAGGTGGAACTAATGGTGATGTATTAGTTATTCATATTTCTGATAAAAGAATAAATCCTAAATTTTTATTTCAAGTATTATCAGATGATAGATTTTTTGATTTTAATATGCAACACGCAAAAGGAGCGAAAATGCCTCGAGGAGATAAATCACAAATATTAAACTATTCAATCCCTATTCCATCTCTAGAAGAACAAGAAAAAATCGTATCAATCTTAGATAAGTTCGACACTTTAACTAACTCAATCAGTGAAGGTCTACCAAAAGAGATAGAACTTAGAACAAAGCAATACGAGTATTACAGAGATTTACTTTTAACATTCCCAAAACAAAATATGAAGGTATAATATGTCATTGTCACTAGAACAAGTTGCTCAAGAATTAAAGAACTCTCAAAAAAAAGTACAGCTTATTTATGCTTTTAATGGTACTGGTAAAACCCGTTTATCACGTAAATTTAGGTTATTAGTTGATCCTAAAAGCACTGAAGAAGAACAAGAAAATTCACAATTAAAAGTAATGTATTACAATGCTTTTACCGAAGACCTTTTTTATTGGGATAATGATTTAGATACAGATACAAATAGAAAACTGATAATACGTCCTAATAATTTTACAAATTTAGCATTACAATTTTTAAGAGATCAAGGATTAGATAATAATATTGTAACCAATTTCCAAAATTTTACTAGTGATTTTATAACACCTTTTTTTAATGAACAATATTCAGAGGTGACATTTTCAATTACAAGAGGTGACGATCAAAGTTTAACAAATGTTAAAATCTCTAAAGCTGAAGAAAGTAATTTTATATGGTGTGTATATTACAGTTTATTAGAAGAAGTTATTGAGATATTAAATGAAACTGATTTATCCAATCGTTCAACAGATATATTTAATCAGTTAGAATATGTATTTATAGATGATCCTGTAAGTTCTTTAGATGATAATCACTTGATAGAATTAGCAGTTAATATTTCAAAACTAGTTAAAAATAGTAAGTCAAACCTTAAATTTATAATAACAACTCATAATCCCCTATTTTACAATGTAATATCTAATGAACTTAATAATAATGTACCTAATGAACTTTATATTCAAGGTGAAGCTAACACGGGAATAGAAAGGTGGATTTATCATTTTGACAAATCAATAAAATATCGCTTTAATAAACATAGTGATGGTAATTTTAGTTTAACAGAACTTGGCAGGAGAACTCCTTTTTCATACCATTTACAACTTTTTTCTGAGATTAAGAAAGCTATTAGTGATGATCAAATAAAGAAGTATCATTTTAGCTTTATGAGGAATATTTTAGAAAAAACTGCTACATTTTTAGGACATTCTAAATGGGAAAACTTATTACCTGTAATTGATGGAGTCATGGATCCTTTTGCAAACCGTATCTTAAACCTTTCAAGTCATTCTGCACATGCAGGTGATGAGATTAGTGAAGTTCAAGAAAATGATAAAACTAAGTTAATTGAATTAATTAACTTTTTAGAGACTGAATATAAATTTTTAAATCAAAGTGGATCAAATGACACAACAAACTAAAACAATAGCAGAATCAAAAAACTTTATCGTTTTAGATAAATATACTAAAATTGACCAAGAGGGAAGCTCTTATCAAAGTGAAGCTGATTTAGAAAATGAGCTTATTTCTGATTTGGAAAACCAAGGTTATGAATTTGTTAAAGATTTAACTGATGCTTCTAAAATGCTTATAAATGCTAGAACTCAACTTCAAACTCTAAATAAAATAGAGTTCAGCGATGGTGAATGGAATAGGTTTTGTGAAGAATACTTAGATAGACCAAGCGATAATATCATAGATAAAACTAGAAAAATTCATGATGATTATATCTATGATTTTACCTTTGATAATGGAACTATTAAAAATATCTACCTTTTAGACAAAAAGAATATTTCTAGAAATAAAGTTCAAGTAATCAATCAGTTTGCCATAAAAGGAAAACAAGCAAATAGATATGATGTAACTATTTTAGTAAATGGTTTGCCTTTAGTTCAAATTGAACTTAAAAAAAGAGGTGTAGCTATAAAAGAAGCATTTAACCAAGTGCATAGATACTCTAAAGAGAGTTTTAACTCTGATAATTCATTATATAAATACTTACAGATATTTGTAATCTCAAATGGAACAGATAGTAGATACTTTGCTAATACAACTAAAAGAGATAAAAATAGCTACGATTTTACAATGAACTGGGCAAAATCAGATAATACTTTAATTAAAGATTTAAAAGATTTTACAGCTACTTTTCTACAAAAGAAAACGCTGCTTGATGTTTTAATAAACTACTGTGTATTTGATACAAGTAATACACTATTAATCATGCGTCCATATCAAATAGCAGCAACAGAAAGACTTATTTGGAAAGTAACCAGCTCTTATGAAGCTAAAAGATTTAGCAGTATTGATGGTGGAGGATATATTTGGCATACAACTGGCTCGGGTAAGACACTAAGTAGTTTTAAGGCTGCAAGATTAGCAACTGAGTTAGAGTTTATAGATAAAGTATTTTTTGTAGTTGATAGAAAAGATTTAGATTATCAAACAATGAAAGAGTATCAAAGATTTTCTCCTGATAGTGTAAATGGAAGTGATAGTACAGCAGGTCTTAAAAAGAATATAGAAAAAGATGATAATAAAATCATCGTTACTACTATTCAAAAACTAAATAATCTAATGAAAAGTGAAAATGACCTACCAATTTACAATAAACAAGTAGTTTTTATATTTGATGAATGTCATAGAAGCCAGTTTGGTGAAGCTCAAAAAAACTTAGCTAAAAAGTTTAAAAAGTACTATCAATTTGGATTTACAGGAACTCCTATCTTCCCTGAAAATGCATTAGGTGCTGAAACTACTGCAAGTGTATTTGGAACACAGTTACACTCTTATGTTATAACTGATGCTATTAGAGATGAAAAGGTATTAAAGTTTAAAGTAGATTATAATGACGTAAGACCACAGTTTAAAGACTTTGAGGGTGAAACAGATGAAAAGAAACTAAGTAGCTTTGAGAATAAACAAGCACTACTTCATCCAGTAAGAATAAATGAAATCACTCAATATATTTTAAATAACTTCAATCAAAAAACACATAGACTAGCAATCGGAGCTAAAGGCTTTAATGCAATGTTTGCAGTAAGTAGTGTTGATGCTGCTAAGTTGTACTATGAAGCTTTTAACAATCTACAAAGAGATAAAGATAGACCTTTAAAAATTGCTACTATATTTTCATTTGCTGCTAATGAAACTCAAGATGCAATAGGTGATATAGAAGATGAAAGCTTTGAGCCAACTGCTATGAATGCTAGTGCAAAAGAGTTTTTAAGTTCTGCTATTGATGATTATAATAGAATGTTTAAAACTTCGTATGGGGTTGATAGTAAAGAGTTTCAAAACTACTATAGAGATTTAGCTAAAAGAGTAAAAAATAAAGAAGTAGATTTACTTATAGTAGTAGGTATGTTCTTAACTGGATTTGATGCACCATCTTTAAATACTTTGTTTGTGGATAAAAACCTTAGATATCATGGTTTAATGCAAGCATACTCTAGAACAAATAGAATCTATGATGCTACTAAAACATTTGGAAATATAGTAACTTTTAGAGATTTAGAAAAATCAACAGTTGATGCTATTACATTGTTTGGAGATAAAAACACTAAAAACGTAGTATTAGAAAAAAGCTATACTGAATATATGCAAGGTTTCACAGATGCAACAACGGGAGATGCAAGAAGGGGTTATTTAGATATTGTAAATGAGCTTGAACAAAAATTCCCTAATCCAGATGAAATCGAAAAAGAGAAAGATAAAAAAGAGTTCGCTAAATTATTTGGTGAATATTTAAAAGCTGAGAATGTACTTCAAAACTATGATGATTTCTCAGGATTAAAAGCACTACAAGACTTAGATAAAGAAGATGAACAAGCAGTAGAGCAGTTTAAAGCACAGTATTATCTAAATGATGAAGACTTTAATAAAATGTGTGAAATTAAAATCCCAAATGAAAGAATCATTCAAGATTATAAATCAACATATAATGATATTAGAGAGTGGATAAGACGAGAAAAATCATCTGATGAAAAAGAGAAGTCTACTATTGATTGGAATGAAGTAGTATTTGAAATTGACCTACTTAAATCCCAAGAGATTAACCTTGATTATATTTTAGAGTTGATATTTGAACATAATAAAAAAGTAAAAGATAAATCAGAGTTAGTTGAAGAAGTTAGAAGGGTTATACGTGCTAGTTTAGGAAATAGAGCAAAAGAGAGTTTAATAGTTGATTTTATTAATCAAACTGATATAAATGGTATTGGAGATAAAGCTAGTGTGATTGACGAGTTTTTTAAATTTGCACAAGCAGAGCAGAAAAAAGAAGCTGATGAGTTAATCACTGATGAAAACCTAAATGAAGAAGCTGCTAAGAGATATATAATGTCATCTTTAAAAAAAGAGTATGCTAGTGAGAATGGAACTGAACTAAATGCAATCTTGCCTAAGATGAGTCCACTTAATCCACAATACTTAACTAAAAAACAAAGTGTGTTTCAAAAGATAGCTATGTTTATTGAGAAGTTTAAAGGTGTAGGTGGGAAAGTTTGATATGGAAACAGTAGATATAATCTCAGTTATTGGTTCAATTGCTTCTGTAGGTGCTGCAATATGGGCATTTGTAGAAGCCAGAAAATCTATAAATGCTGCAACTAAAGCAGAAGAATTTAAAAATGAAATCATTTATCTTAGAAAAACGGTAGAGGTTTCTCAAGTTTATTCTGAAACAAAAAGGGTTTTGAATGTGGTTTCAAAAGTTGGTCCATCTTTTAATCCTTCTGTTTTTGCAGGAATAAATTGTGCTGATATCGCAAAAGAAGTAGAGGTTTTTTCAAGTTTTATATTAGAACAAAGTGAACATTTTTCTCAGAATTTTAATAATAAAGCTAAAGAACTAAATAGTGATTTGAAAAGTGATATAGAAAATCTATCAGAAGCTATTACTTTTGAAGATACAAAGAAGTATGGGAAGAGTATATATTATAAGATTCAAACTTTTATTCCCATAGTAAAAAAACTTTCAGATGAAAAACGTGAACAAGTAGAAAATAAAAAATAAGGATTAAAAATGAAGTTATCAGATGGTGAAAAATTAATTATCTTAATGCTTAGTGAGTTATATGAAAAACTAGGTGTAGAGGGTGAAATTGAACCTGACTTTATAAAATCAGCAATTTTTGGGAATCAACTTTGGGGTTTAAAATGGAAATATAGTGGAATACCATTTGAAGAATCAGAAGATCCTAAAGTAGTTAAAGAAGTAGTAGATATTTTAGATATGTGGAGTTTTATAGAATATGCATATTCTCACTTGACACCTGAACAGAAGAAACAATTAGAAATTGATGCTGAACCTTTTGGCAAAGATCCTAAATTCAGAGGGTTTGATGGTAATAATGAAAGTGAATATATGGGAACAGCGATGTTTTTAGTAAATGATCTTGAACGATTTCAAGAGTTTAAAGAAAGAGACCTTAATTCTCATATGCAAGTAGTGGAAACATACAACCGAATGTTAGATACATTTGAACCAATTAGAAAAACTTTAACTAACAAACCTATGAGTGTTGAAGATTTAACTAAAATACTTAAATCACAAATTCATCCAAGTAGAAAATAATATGAAAATCGTTGAAAAATATTTAGAAGCGATAAAAACATTCACTGATTATGTAACTATTTCTGAATGGGCAATAAAATTTAGTGAAATGTACCCTGATGAATTACTAAAAGCTAATGAACAAGCAGCTAATCAAAAAAATGATACAACTGGATTAAGAGAAATAGCAGCAAGAATTTCATCAAATATATCGTCTGGAAAATGGGCAAAGGAGTTATCAATTGATGATACTGAAAGACCAAGAAAAGTTAAATATATTTCTAAAGAAGAATTAGAAAAACAAACAGATAAAGAAATTGAAGAAGATATAGAACCATTAAAAAGGCAGGATATTATAAATAATGCCAGTAATCAATTAGAAATCTTTGAACTTTATAGAATTACAGAGTTTGAGAACATTCAGAAAGGTTTTAAACAGTTCTTTGGATTAGACTTTGAAATAGATCATGCAGAAGCCCTATTAAATAGTGAAAAGCAAGGTGAACACCATCCAAGCAATTTACAATTACTGTTGAAATATCATAATGGTAAAAAGAATAAAAATAGTTGGAATAGATTTACATTTGAAGAACAGGAAGATTATATTAAAAAAACTATTGCTTTACATAGTTTAGTTGCTGACAAGTTTGATCTTGAGATTGATAATAAGATATTAGATTCATTATTGAATAGATTGAGAGAAGTTTATTAAAATGAATATCATATTAGAGAGAATAAAAAATGCAACTTATGAAGAAAAAAAAGAAATTTGTAAACATTTAAAAATAAGTCACGATAATATTAATGATTTAGAAATATTAAAAATATATGAAGATGCTGCTAATCATACTTTTAACAATATTATAAAGAAAAATAAAAATAGTTATAAAGATGTTTTAGTTAATATTATAAAAAAAATAAGAGTAAAAGAACGAAGAAAAATTAAAATAGATAACTCTTTTTCAGTAATTGATTTAGAAAATGAGCTAATGCAGAATTTTATAATTCAAGTTGATACTATGAAAAAAAAATGGGATAAACTTCCTGAAGAAAAAAAAGAAAAAAAATTAAAACAAGTTAGAAAGGAATTATCTAAACTAGGTTATAAAGATAATATTATAAATAGTTCAATTTCAATCTTCACAAGTACAACTGCATCTCTTATTGGAGCTACACCTATAACATTAAGTTTATTTTACAGTAGTTTCTGGGCTTCATCATACGCTTACATTTTCGGTGTATCAACATTAACTATGGGTATGGTAGGAGCATCTGTTTTTTCTATCCTTGCTTTGCCCGCTTTGTTTATTATATTAGGTTCACCAGCATATAGAAAAATAATTCCTGTTACATTGCTTTTAATTAAGATAAGAGAGAGAATTGAAATTGAAAAGGAGCTTAAATGATACCTTTTGTTGTACCTTTAGCATGGCGAGGATTATTAGCATCTGGAAAAATTATAAGATATGGTGCAATATTAAAAGATGCTAAAACGGGAAGGATTGTTGCTCATTTAAAAGAGACAGGAAGTTTTTCTCAAATATTTAATAATATACCTTTTTCTGTAGATCCATTAAATTCTATTACAAATATTTTAGATACCTCAGGACTATCAGAGATAAAAGAAAGTTTGGAATTATTAGAATTAATAAGTAGTGTAGGAGCCATATCTTCATTAGCAAACTTGGGCATTAGTGTAGGTGGATTTACCTTAGTTACTCAAAAATTAAAAAGTATTGAAAAAAATTTAAATATAGTAGTTAATAAAGTAGAAAAAGTAATAAAAATAGCTGAAAAAATTGATTCTAATTTAGAATTCCTAAATTTTGCTGATGTGAAGACTGCATCAGAACAATTACATAATGCATTGTTTGCTAGTGATGAAAAAAGAAGAAGAGAACTTCTAATCGAAGCAAATAGTACTTTTAGAAAATATAAAAATTATTATTTGGCAATAGCAAAAGATAAAAAACTTTGGGTTGATGGTAGTTTACCTTTGGATGTTGCAAATATATTATACTCTAGATACATAACTTGTGTATTAGGGGAACTATATTCAGAATTTTTACTTGGAGATATGCAATCATATATGTATAATTGGCAGTTAAATTATTCAAATGTAAAAGAAATAAGTAGTTTTAATAAAATAGATGTACTAAGAATACAATCAGATTATAATCTGAATAATGAACTAGGTAATGATTATTCTAATTTAAAAGAAAAAATTATTTATACTGATAGTATTTTAAAAGAAACATCTAATCGTATTGATACAATGAAAAATGAAGCAGACTATATTATAAAACACAATATAAAACCTTATGATTATATCAAAGAATTATCTGAACTAGAAGATAATGTTGTAATAATCAAACATTAAAAGTACTGTTAATAAAAAAATAACATAGATTAATAAGAGTTAGTGTCTAAAATTAAGATATTGGGGGAATAAAATGATTAATGTAAATAGTTAGCCATTTTTATTGAAAGTGCATTTCTTTTTTTTGACTTAGGAACAAGTTTATTATACTTATCTAATAACTCTTTTTTAACAAGTCCATAATTAATAAACAATTGAGATATTTTTTTTCTTCTAAAATTGTAATTAATATTTGAATTTCTAGCTCTAATATTTTCAGATCTAATTTTATTTAGCGATATTTGATCCTTCGGTGTCTCAGGAGCATCAAAAATTCTTACTCCACAATCAATGATTCTATAGTTATTCATTTTGTCTATTAATGACCAACCTTTCGAACTTTTACCTATATCCAAACCTAAAATAACTAGCCTCGACATTTTACCACCTAAATAATCAGAATATTAATAATTATATCATATTAAATATTTTCATTTAATAAAATTTTATGAATTAAAATAATTCATAAATAATAGTATATTTAAATAATATTATTTAGATTTATTAAAGTCTAAATATTAAATAATTTTTTTCATCATAAAACATCTGTTTTCCGACACATTAAATAAAAACCCAAAATTTAACAAAAAAACACCCAAATAATATGCGAAAAACTATATCGGAATATGATATAATACGAAAACTAAAATATAAAGGTTTTTCGTATGTTAATAGGATATGTAAGAGTTTCAACATTAGATCAAAACTTTGATTTGCAAAAAGATGCACTTTTAAAATATGGAATAGATGAAAGAAATATATTTTATGATAAGACATCTGGTGCAAAAGATAAAAGAGAAGGTTTAGAAAAAGCATTAGAATTTTTAAAAGAAGGTGATACTTTAGTTGTTTGGAAATTAGATAGACTAGGAAGAAGCTTAGCTCATCTAATTCAAATTATTAGTTCTTTAAAACAAAGAAATATTTCCTTTGTATCAATAACAGAAGGAATGGATACAACAACAGCATCAGGTGAACTATTCTTTCATATATTTGGTGCATTAGCACAATTTGAAAGAAGTCTAATTCAAGAAAGAGTTAAATCAGGATTAGAAGCAGCTAAGAAAAGAGGTAAAGTTGGTGGTAGACCAAGAGCTATTGATGATGAAAAACTATTAGCCATTAAAAAAGCACTAGATGATGGAATGAGTAAAGCAGCTGCTTGTAGAACATTTAATGTAAAAAGAAGTACTTTAATTGATAGTTTGAATAGATTAGAAAAATAGATTTTTATAAATCTTACAAACTGTAATATTTTAAATGAAGAATAAAATCATTTGCTAATATTATAGTATGAAAAAGTCTCTGCCTAAATTAGAACAATTAAGTAAAAGTTTATCATCTCATCAAACATATTATAAATTCAATAAAATGGATGAGCATTTATCTGAAAAGTACCGAAAAGGAAGAGTAAGTGCTGCAAAATGGCTTAATGAATTGATATTTTTTTATTTAGAAAAAGAAAGTACATTTATCGTTGAATTTAAAGAACATATTCAAAAACAAAAAGCAAAACTTTCAAATCTAAAAGATGGTGATTTTAAACAAGGTTTATATGATGAGTTAAATATTATTGAAGACCTTTTAGATAAAATTAATAAAAGAGTTTAAAAGAAATAACATGAATCTAAAATTACAAATAATATTAGTATTTACAATTTTAATTATTGTATCTTTATATCAAGAAGACTACTTATCTGCAGTACTTTGTACAGTATTTGGATTTGTAGGATTAATGTATGCGAAAAAAGATAAAGTGATGACTTATCTTGTAGATAAATATATTCATTAGAAAGGATTTAAAATGTCTGGTATTGAAATATTAACTATATCTGTTTTATTTATTGCTACTATTTTAGTTATTGGTAAATATGATTATGAAAAGAAACAAAAAGAGAATAACTAATGGTAATTGATTTTACAGCTATAACTATTGTAACTGCTGTTGGAGCAATATTAGCTATAACTGCTTTAGTACATAGTCATTTTAAAAATCATCCATATTTTAAAGATGAAAAATAAAAGCTAAAGGCTAAAAATGAACTTCACTCCAACATCACAAGAAGAGCTAAAAAAACTAAATATTATAGATGGAAATGAATATCTAATCGAGTATAAAAATAAAGATTATTTTAATGGTGAAGAAACAATTGAAAGAACTAAAGCAAAAGCTTTGATAAACGATGGACAAATACTATTTGTAGTTCCAGATCCATATGGTATGGAAAAGTTTATCTCTGATGTTAAAATAGTTTAAGTGACTGTTCATAGATTTGTGCCAAAAAGTACAGGTTGTTGAACTTGTAATTTTAGCTTAGATATTTTAGAATTTCAAGTATGATTTAGTGGAACAAAATCACTTCTATTTAAATATTACTACAAAAATAAAAAGTCCATAATGCTCTTTTATCCAGACATATTATTCTAAATAACTCATATTTTCCGTTATTCTTATATTAAAAAGTAATTTTTTATTGTTATTCTAATATAATTATTTTTAAATTATTATAGGAACATATTTTTATCCTAATAATAAGAATAAATTTGATTTTTTTACATTGTGTCTGATAATAAATAGTTATGCATAAGGAGAAATAATGAGCCTAGGATTAACGGAGCAACTTTATCACAGCACAGTGAGAATTGAAACAGACTTGCATGGCGGTGGTGTATCAACATTAAAAAGGTCAGTAAACAACTACGAGGAACACAATAATTTGCCCTAGCGGTAAATTATCGCTCACGACAAACGTTATGGAAAGGGACAACTATCGAAGCAAATAAAATATCAAGTATAGCACTTAATGGAATTATTTTGGATTCAGATGTGATTATAGAGTTATATCAAAAAAATGAATTAAATTCAATATTATGTGAGTTACATACTTGTCTAATTAATGTTTATATACCCAAAGATATTTCTTCTATTGATAACTTTAAAGCAGAATTAGTAAGCGTTGTAAATCAATATATTACAGATGGGTATTTACAAGAACTTACTCTTAATATCTCAAATAGTGAAGTGTATGAGGAACTAAGTAAATTTCCTTTTGATGAAGGAGAACTATTCGTGTATTCACTTGCTGACACGCATGAATTATTAGTTATTTCAAATGACAAAATATCAGCGTATAGTTATTTAGTATATAAAAATCATACTAATTTACAATATGGTACAGTTTCAACGGATGAATTATTAGAAAATTTTTATTCAGAAAGTAAAGTATTAAAGACAAGAAGAATGTCAAATTATAAATTTCTTCAGTTGTTAGGTTATAATGTATCTGATATTCAACGAATAACTAAGTCAAAGAGAAGACAACAAGAGTGGTTTAAAGCTAAAGAAATAGCAATAGAAAATAAGAAAATATTAGCCATGTTTAGTTCAGAGAAAAACTTTTATACTTCAATTGGTTCACTTGCTTCCTCAATATATGCTCTTGATAGAACAACAGATAACAGAAAGTTTGACGAAGATGAACATTATAAAATGAATATTGGATTAAAAATTAAAAGTACAAGTAAAGATATTAAAAATACCGTGCTTACGAGAAAAATAAAAGCTAAGCCACACGATTATTGGGAATATAATAATATTGCTTATAATGCTATTATTAAATATATGAAGCACTCAAATTTTTTAATACCACTTTTGGATAATAGTGGAAATAATAAATATATTGGAACTATTACAGAGGAAGAATATCAAACTTGTATATCGTTTACAGCTAAATTTAGAAATTTGTTTGATAAATACAGAATAAGTGTATAACAAATCAGTGGAGCTAATAAATTACTCTGCGGACAATTATTGGCTTATTTTAAACGTTCAACAACCTCTTACTTTTTGAGCAGTTTTTACGAATGAAAAGGTTTTCCCAAAAAGAACTGGTTGTTGAACTTATATTTTTAAAGCTAATTTTCTGCCCACATTACTTCTCTTGATATATTTAATATTACGAATCACCTTAATATACATGCATTAAGTACTATTATCATCTAAATATCGATAATAAACATACATAAAAAGCATATCATAAATAAAATTTATTTAGAAAGTATCTCAATTTCAATATTTTTTATAGTAACATCTACAAAAATAGCTTATTTAAGGTGTTTGTAGGCATTTTGATATACGACACTTTTTGTGCATGTTATTTATTGATTTTCAGGCTATCTTGTATATAATGTACGTTTAATAAATAGTTGGGTTTTAATAATGAAATTTGAGGAAACAATGATATTTAGCGGTCAGTCAGAATGGGAATGCATCGAAACCAAGCCATTTGCACAAGGTGGAAATAGTTATGTTTATAAGGTGTCTCGAAGCACATCACAAGAAATATTTGCACTAAAGCTGTATAAGAGTGAGCAGTTTGAAGGTGAGAGATATGAGAGATTTCTTGAAGAAATCAATATAGTGAAAGAGTTATCTAATATTTCAGGGTGTATTAAATATATTGATCACGGACTGTCATCAAACAGACCTTTTTATGTTATGCCGTATTATTCAGGTGGTACATATAGAAGTAAGTATTTGAATGATAAGAATGCCAACATCTCACCAATTCAAAAATTAGAAGATTTTCAGAAACTTCTTCAAATTGTCAAAGAACTTCATGATGAAGGACTTGCTATTAGAGATATCAAGCCTCAGAACATATTATTAGATGAAAAGAATGAACCCATATTAGCTGACTTTGGGTTGTCTCTATGGATTAACACGTGTAATGAAGACAGAATGACACCTGAGCAAGGATCTATAGGTTCTCAGGGGTATAGACCCCCAGAATGGGCAAGCAATTATCCATTGCCAGATCATTCTCCTGGTGACATATGGAGCTTAGGAAGAACGTTATGGGCTATTTTTGCTGGCAAAAATGCACCTAATAACTATGAAACGTTGGGTGGTAACGGCACGCATTTAAACCTATATTTGCCTAAAGAATATGCCAATATAGTGCAGAGCATTGTTACTTCATGTACTAGTCAATCTCCTAATAAACGTCCAAGTATCGATGATCTAATTACACAAGTTGATGTAGTTAAAGATGACATCATTGGCTTTATGACTGAACGACAGCAAGCTAAGAAAAGTATTAACGACAAGATTAGATTGTTTTCGTCTCAAATTAAAAATAGTAATGTATATATAGATTCACAACGAGATGAATCGGAAACTAACATCAGGCTTAATGAAATATCAGAGTCATTAAATCTAATATGCAGAGGCCTCGAAGTTTATGCTAAACAGTTACGTGAAGAAATTTCTACCGACATAGGTTCGTTTAGAACAAATAATAGTGACTGGAATTTGATGTTTTCTTTAGAAAGTGCTGGGTTAACAATCGACTATTCAGACAATAATCATTGGAATAAATCTGTTGGTATTCGGTTTGATCCATCCAACAAGCTTCAAGATCATAAGGATATGAGTTATGTATATTTGAATTTTTATATGGGATTTACCAATGACAAGGAGTTTTATTGGTTAGTTGCTTCTAGAGACCAAACTAATGTAAGTGAGTACATTGTTGAGCAGTTTACTTGTAAATCTTTGTCAACCGTAGCCAATCAAAAATTGAAGTCTTTAGAAAGTTTAGTATACAAACATTTTGTAGCTCGTATTGAAGCGCACTTTAAAGCCTAACAAAGCGTTTAAGACAGATTCCCAACGCTCAGCATTTTCAGTGCTAACGTTGGATTTTGTGTTTACGGTGCAATGGTTTAGGTTAGGTGGTAGCGTTGCTTACTACTTAACGCGGCGTTTCACAACCTCTTACTCTTTGAGCAGTTTTTATTAAAGGAGATCTTTTCCCATAAAGAGTTGAATTTTTGAACAAACTCCAAAAAGAACAGGTTGGTGAACTTGTTCTTTCTGACCTTACTTAAGGGACATTTTGTCTTTTTAATGGGATTTTTAACAATTAACAGACATTCATGTCCTTTTAATACTGATAGTTATATATGAGATAAATAGTAAGTTCAATAAAAAGGATTTATTATGAATGTAGGTTATGCAAGAGTTTCAACCTCTAGTCAAAATCTTGAGAATCAAATTGATCAACTTAAAAGTGCTGGCTGTGAAAAGATTTTCTCAGAAAAAAATCAGGAAAAAATGAATCAAATCGTGAACAGTTTAAGATTATGATGGATTTTGTAAGAGAAGGTGATGTACTTTATATTACAAAACTTGACATATTAGCAAGGTCTGTAATAGATCTCCATAATATTGCAAAGTTTTTACAAAATAAAGATGTAAATCTAAAAGTGTTACATCAAAACATTGATACAACATCTCCAGCAACTAGATTGTTATTTACCATGTTAGGTGCTATTGCAGAATTTGAACGTGATTTAATAAATGAGCGTGTTAGAGAAGGAATTGAAGCTGCAAAAAAAGGTGTTCAGTTTGGTAGAAAAGCTATACTAAGCACTAAAGAAAAGAATGTTATATATAAACAGCATGAAAAAGGAAAGTCTGTTGCTTTATTATCTAAACTTTTTCATGTAGCACGTAATACAATCTATAGAGCAATCAAAGATGTAGCTAAAAAGAAGTAGTCAATTTGACTACTTCATCTGTTCAAAAATTCAACTCTTTTGGGAACTGTCTTTATTTTATAAAAATTGCTCAAAAAGTAAGAGGTTGGAGAACGACCTAACTGAAGGACAAGTGGCGAAACGACTTGACAGTTTGGTCTTTGGATTTTATTTATTCGACACTTAAAAGCTCGAATTAATAGCAGTTTAGACTTGTTCTTCTTCCTGCATTTTGTTATCTTTTTCTTCCTCTAAAATTACATTTTCTAGAATATTTGCACTTTTATTAAAAATATTATTTACGATATTTGTTTCAAAGTTTTCTTTAACTGAATTTTCTAAAAACCAATTAATATTATTATTGTCATGTTGTTTATAGGAATGATACCAATTCCAATTATTATAATTTTGATTATATCTTTGAATTAGAACATTCTTTATTTTAGATTCAACCTCTTTAAACTTTTTTAGAAAGGTATCCAATTTTAAGATAATTTTATCTTTAGATTTTATATCAATATTTCCACAAATAATATGTTCATAAATTAAACAAATCATATATGTTGAAATAGATTGTCTAGCAAAATAAAAATCTTTTTCTAATTCTTGAAAATTTATATTATTTACATAATCACCACTATTAGTATAGTACAAAGAAATAGTATCAATCCATCCATTTAGTTTTTCAATAAAAAAGTTATAAATTTTATAATTTTTTCTTTTTATATCAATTAGATTAGTAATATAACTTGTTGCTCTCATCGGAGATATGGATATTTCTCCTAATTCATAACTTATATCTTCAAAAAAGTCTTTAAAAGAAGCTAGTTCTTCAATTTTTTCTTCTTTCTTAAAGTCTAAAAATTGATTATTTATTTGAAGTTGAAAATCGTCAATTGCTCGAAAAATTTGATTTACAGAACTGTTAAATTCAGATATTATTTGAGTAGTATAATATCTATCAATTTCCATAAAAATTGAATCAACAAGATTAACCATTTCTACAGCTTCAAATCCTGAATGTTCTTGAATTCCGCCTGTATTACTTTTAATCATAGATGAAGTTTTTCCATTTTTATATTTCATGTAATTTTCTGGAGATATATCAAATTTTAAAAATTGATTACCATATTTGTTTTCTACTTTCGAAAGTACATTTTGATAAATTTCTGAATTTAATTGAAAACTTGAATTATTATTATTTTGCTCTATAGTAGATAAAGACATTCCAAAAATTTTATTTATTTGTTTTAATTGCATAAAACTCCTTTTTTAAGATAATGTTTGTCGTGACCAATAATTTCCCACTAGGGTAAATTATTGGTCTCCTCATTTTTGTTATTTTTTGCTTTTTGCCTTAATTCAGTTAATGCTAAACTCATTAATCCTCCACCAAGCACAGACACAAATATCATTAACATTTGACCAAAATATTTCATTGCTATATTGTTGAGGCTATCTCCGTCCATACTTAAGCCAATTGCTGGTATAGCTCCATATAAGGTAAACCCTATTGCTCCAAAAAACAAAGTCCAAGGACTTCTTTTATGAATATCAACTGCAAGCCAGGCTAAAAGTACTATCCACGTTAGTAAAACTATTCCATAAATCATATTATTCCTTTCTAAGATAACTATATATTGAAGGAACATTTTATCCTAATTAATATTTATATACATTATTAAAAGACATAAAAAGTGTACCTTTAAGAATGTTTTTAATTACAAATATAATGTATTAAAAAAAAACTAACTTTTATACTATTATCCTTAAATATAAAATATCCTTTTTTAGTTAGAATGATTGTAAAGAAATATCTATTTTCATAAAAGAATAACTTTTTTATCAACAGTACTATGCTATGGTATCAGTTTATACATGGTGTTATCTCTTATTATAATTTTAACTGTTGGCAGTTATATATATAAATATAAGTGATATAAAGTATAATCAATTTTAAAAAAGTAGAAAAAGAGGGGAGAATGTTATACGTATTCACAAAACCTGCATTTGTACAGGGTGCACCGGTTGACCATACATTTGTGACATCTTATGATATCACAAAAACTAAAATAAAAACGATAGCAAATGTAATAAATAGAAATGAACATTTTTGGTTTTGTCACGGAGACTTTTATTCACAAGGTACTTTAATAGGACAATCTTCAAATCTTTGGACTCTTGCAAATTGTCTTGTCACATCAAACACAAAAAATGGTAAAGGTTCAATATATCGATATGCTAGAGATGGAGTTTGTCATCAAGTAACCAATCAAGTTTTATATAATGGAAGAAATTCACATCCAAGTAGAATAGTGCAACATGCAAAAGGTTATAAATTAACTAGTTTACTTTATGGTACATTTGGTAGAAATCTAGATGATTGGAATGTAATCAAAAATAAATGTATTTTAGGTAGATCTTATACAGTACAAATATCACTTTTATTAAGTAGAGCTAGATATGCATATAAGTATATGGGCTACTCTTATAACAATGCAGATATACAAGAATTAGAATATAGAAGACTAAAACTACTGGAAACAATTGATGAAATAGATGGGGCTAGTTTAAAATCTGGTGAAACTAATTTTAGGAGAGCCAGTGAGTTAAATAACGAGATAAATGAGTATTTGAGATTTGCAAGTCAACATTTAGATGAAAAACTTTATCGTCATATATTTGGTATTACCCCTTATGAAGAAATTAATATAATTGATTCAAGCTTATATAAAATAGAGGGCAACAAAGGAGATTAATAATGAGCTATTTCCAAGGAAATCTATTTAAAAATGGAAGAAAACCTTTAGTAAATATGACACCGTCTAAAAGGATAGTTTTCTATCCTTTTAAGCTTTTGAGAAGTCAAAAATAGTCATATTTTTAGTCAAGCATAAAATCTAAAAAAGACTGTTTCAAACGGCTTTATATAAGAGTAAACGTTTTCAAAATGATTTTAAAAACCGGCGAGGTTCACGCTTCTGAGGGTTCGAATCCCTTCCTGTCTGCCAGCATCAATAAAATCCCATAGAATCGAAATTTCTCGAAGAAAATTACAACTTTTTTTACAACAAAATGGTACCTTTTTTGCAACTCTTTTTATAAAAAAATATTTTAATTATTGTTGAATTGTGTATAAATAGGTGGTTGAAGAACATAAAATAAATATGGCAGATATCTACTTACTATCTGCCAATTGCTAATATTATAAAACAAGTATTTTAATTAATATAAACTCTTTTAAAATTAAATCTTTCTTTGAAATTTGAATTTTGTTTTTGTATATTATTTACTACTGAATGAACCGTATTTAAAAAATGTTAGCATCTTATTAATTTTGGTTTTAATGTCTATATCTTCGTCTTTTTTCATTTCTTCAAATACTTTAATCACCTTATTTGTATAAGGTACAAAAGATTCAGTTTTTTGGTATTTTCTAATGAAATCAAATAAAACCTCTACAAATTCTGGACTATCTAAAATATATTGTCTTATGCTTTTCTCTTCCAATGATGCTAATAATGTAGGTTCATCACCCCAAGAATTATTTTGAAGAGGTTGTTTCATCAATTGTATAATTTCTTTTAGGTTATTTAATTTTTGTTTTTCTTCTTCCTGCTCTTTTTCTTTTAGATAGATTTCTAAACTTTCGTCAAACTCTAGGATACTTGTAAAGTTATCTTTATCAAAACCATATAGATTCTCTTTTTTTGAAAGTATCTTTACTAATTGTTTTTTTAAAACTTTAATTCCAAAGTTATGATATTTGTCTGAGTTGATTTCATCTAGCTCTTTTAGTAGATTTATATAAAATATAAAATTAATAGTGTTTAAAATACTAACAATATTTTCGTTATTCTTTTCAAAGATTGTGTATAGGTTTTTAACAAAGTCTGCATTTTTATACTTCATATTAAAATGAAAATTATCACGGAGTTCATTTATTTCATTATAAATCATTTCTCTATTTTTGATACTTTTTTGCTCATTAATAATATTGAGTAAAGGTTCCTGATTTATAATAGAAGTGTGTATATAATTAATTATATATTCTGTTATCTTACTAATATCGAAATAGCTAGTATTTGCAGTGGTGATATAATTTAATACTCTTTCATACTGTTCATTTTCCTCAAATTCAGTATTATGCGAAGAATATTTTGAACTCATTTTTTCAAATGAATAAGACTTTAATTTATCAAAATCTTTAAAGTGTTCAATCGCATTTATCGTAGATATTTCAATAATATTTTCAGCTATTTCTTTTTCTAAACTCATATAACCTTTAACAAGTTGTTCTACAAAAGAAAAATCATTTAAGGAATTTATTACTCTTTTCATAACTCTTATATTAGTAATATTATGTTGAATAAAATAACTAGAAGGGTAGATTTTAAAGGATTTTAATTTGTGTTTTACTAACTCGTAGCTTTCTTCAGGTGTTGGTAAATAGTTTAGCTCATAATCAATTATTTTATCTTTGTATTTTGATAAAGTTTCATTATCTACTTTATCTTGATTTAGTATCATTACAACTTTACATTCTTTTTGTTCTTTTAATTCTGAAATGAGACCCAAAATATCTTTTTCATCTAAATGTTTTGATAATCTTTCAAAATCATCAATACATACAATTACATTTTCAAAATCATCTTTGGAAAATAAAGTTAAAAAAGATGAAATCATTGAACCTGTTAAACCAAAATTAATGTCATCATCTTTCAATCCAATACTATGCTTGATGTTTGAGAAAAATTTTTTAGATTTATTGAGGTATTCATCTTTTTTTGATATTTGCAAAATGATATCTGTTCTAATATCTTGTATAGTATCCTTTCCAAATAATGAAGTATATGAAACCTTTTTATTTTCTAAATTATCTTTTACAAATTTTTTCCAAAAAGTGGTTTTACCTACACCCCATTCACCATCAAGAGTTATTACTAACGAATCATCTCCATTAAGTAATTTATCTAATCTATCTTTTAGAAAATCAACATTTGTCATTATTTTAACCTTTATAGAAATAATAAAAAATATTTTATCTTAATAAAAATGATATATAGTTGATTAATACATATGAGAACACAAAATTCTGAACAGTCTCTTCTCCTTAACCTCTAAATTTTGGAACAAAACTAGAAAATCTCATTTATTGGCTTGATAACCTTCGTTTAGAGATATAATTTGTTCCAAAAAGTGTTCAAGAAATTGAATTTATAGATTCTCTAAAACCCTTAGAATTTTTTGAACAAAAAAATCATTTTTTAAGTCATGACTTTAAAGATTCATATAATTTATTTTCAAATAATATCGCTTACCGTGAAATAGTTAAAGCCTGATTCATTATCGTAATATTAATTAATTGAATTAATTTGTGGCTACTTTTTTGGAGTCATTCTACTAATCTTTTTTCTTCTCTAAATCATTCATTATATTAAATACTTCTTTTGTTAAATAATCATACTTCAAAGACTTTTCATAATACTCTAAAAATGACTTAACCCATAATGGTACAGCTATTGTTTTGTCTTTTGATGTATATCCCCAATTGTTAATTGTAGAATATGGTATACCACTAATCTTTGAAAAATCTTTTTGAGTTAAATCTAACTCTTTCAATCTTTTATTAAACTGTTCTTTTGTCAATTTGTATCCTTACTAGTAAAAGTATAACATATATATACCATACTAGTCATAAGTGTAAATTTTTATAGCTAAATTAGTAAATATTAGTATTGACAGATATACTAATGTAGGTTATACTTTTTAAACATTTATATAAATTGTTAAAGAGAGTAAATGAAAAAAGATCAAGAATATTTAAAAGAAAAAAAACTGTTTTTTCAAATTATTAGAAGAATTGTAGTTATCTCAAGTCTTGCAGCAATAGTATACTTTTATATGCGTAATAGTGATGATAATACTATTAAAAATCTAGAAGCTTTTAAAAATAAACAAGAACTTCTTTGTAAAGATAGAATAATTTCTATTTCTAATGGATATGAAATATTTGAATATGAAAAAGCTCTTGTAAATAAAAATGATGAGATTTTTAATCTAAGACATTGTAAAAAAGTGGAGGAATAAATATGTATAACTTTTATAAAACTATGAATACTTTCTTCTTTAAAATCTCAGAGCCTCTAGTTATTATAGGAATACTATCTTTAATAATAGGATTTCTATATTTACTATTCTTTGGCTCGCTTCCTGGATATAGAATCCTTGAGTTTTTATACTATAATATTTTTACTATAATCTTGGGAGCTAGTATATATATTAAAGCTAGTGATATAAAATCTGATAAAAATAGTTCAATCTAATAAATTGAACTATTTGTTTAAAACATAAACAGGTCTTGTTTGTGATAAAAATAAAAGAGTTATAATAGCTACAATAAGTACTGCTGCACTTAATGGTAAAAATACTATAGTTTGAAGTATTGTAATTAATAAACCAAAGAAAAAACTAGACTTTCTAATGTTTGATATTAATACTAATAAATATATTATTGAAGTAAATGCCATAATTAATATTCCATTTAATGTATCACCCTTTGCTTTTAATGCATCAAAATACCAATCATAACCCCAAAATGCTAATGCAAAAATACATAAAAATATAGAGAAATATTCTATTGAAAAAAATTCACATTTATATTTTTTTGCAGTAAGAATATTGATCTTATTTAAAAGGTATACTATTAATGCACCAACTGCTAAAACTAAAACTACTTTTAAAACTAACATGACAATCCTTTATCTAATTTAGGTTTTTTATTTATATATAGTACACTAAATTAGATATTTGTCAAGAGTTTTAAATATTTTTTTATTAAATATCTAGGATTATTAAATAACTATAAATGTATAAAAATATTTGTATCGTTTATAAAACTAAACCAAATAGTGTTGAGTAATACTAGCTCTATTATGCTTCATCTCATGACTCACTTCTTGAAGTGAGTCTTCATATGAATAATCAGCCTTCCCATACTCAAACATTCTTCTTTTAGCAAAACACCATCTAAAAGCATGTGAACCCTCTGGAACTTCATTTGATAGTAAACAAGCCTGTTTTATATCTTCATAATACTTTTGTCTATGAATTTTAAATATCTTTTTTGTATTAAAATATTCAAGTAGTTTATTATAAGTTTCAATACTAATTAAAACCTCACCTTCTTTACCACCTTTTTCTTTTGTAAAGATAATTCCTTTTTTAGTATTTGTAATAGAATCAATTTTAAAACCTAATAATTGCTCTTTTCTTATAAAAGAAACAGCTTCAACTCTTGCACCACCTTCATATTGAATTGATGCAGCAATTTTGTGTAAATCTTCTTTTAAATTTGATATTACTAATAAAGGATTAGTATAAGCTCTATTGTGATAATTATTTGCAACAAGATTTAAATCTCTTGCTTCATCTAATATATTTTGTCTTATTGAAAAGTCATACTCTATGTTTTTATTTGAAATGTTTTTTGAAAACTTTGTTAAAGCAATTTCCAGTTTTCCTAAAGCTGCAGATATTTTTTCTAAATATTGTTTTGATGGATAGTATTCTACTTTATATTGCATATAAGAGTAAATGTGATGTTCTTCTATTCTTTCAAAGTCTTTAATCTTCCAATGCTCTAAAAGATAGTTAAAAAAGTTGTTCCAAATATTTCTATAACTCTCCATCGTTTTGTATGAAGCAATCATCTGATAATCAATATGATTAGGATTAACTCTGTCAATTTTTTTAGCACCTTCATTAAAAATTTGTTTTACTAATTGTGAACTTTGATAATATACACTTCCTCTCATTTCTTTTACTTTTTATAAAATTTTTTTGAATAGTTTCAGCCTCTATTCTAGGCAAAATTTGTTAAGTCAATCTGCATTTTATTTATAACTTTTGCATCTAAGTTACTAACATTTTGAGTGTACTTGTCAGAAGTAAAAACTAATAAAATATATTCAATACTCTTACAATTCAAAGCTTGTCAAACTTCTTTGATTTTAATTAGTCTTAAAATTTCTGAATCAAAGTAAATCAAAATTTTAAACGCTCTTTTGGTTAAGATGGGAGGAATCATTCGTAAATGAGTCTGAGCTCCAACTATAAGTTAAATCTTTTAGTAATAAAAAAATTTAAATAAGTTTAACATAGATTTTTGTTTAGTGAATGTTTGGGTAAAAACTTGAGAGACTTAACTGTTTTTTGCAGTTTCCTTTTTTGCTAGACAATAAAAAGAGAACCTATTTTTAGGTTCTCTTTTATAGTTTATTTCACATTATAAAAATTTGAAAATAAACAAATAATAAACACTTTTTTAAACATCTTTTATTAATAAGTATGATTATCTTAAAATTGTTTTTTATTTATCTAACAGAATATAATTATATTAATTTTATTATTAAGGAAGGAAATGAAAAAAGGAATATTCATATTTATTATAGTTTTTTTGGGTATATATATAAGCCAATTGAAACAAAGTAATGCTGATGAACAACTAAATAATAATTATTCAACAGAGAATAGAGAAAAACAAGTTAAATATAGTTTAAAAAAAGCATTACAAGCAATGAGTAAAAATGATTATAATAATGTAGAGTTTTATCTTAAAAAAAATGATAAACTTAATGATAAAAATTCACAGTTTGTTTTATCATCATTCTATATAGAAGAAAAAAATGATATAAAAAAAGGACTAAAGTATTTAGAAAAAGCAGCAAATAATGGTTGTTTAAAAGCCATGGAAAATATGGCATATATATAAACATGGAAAGTATGGTCTTGAGCAAAACCATAAAAAATCTTTTTATTGGTTAGCAAAATATATTGATGCTAAATCTCAAGTAAGTAAATAAAATAAGTTCAAATTGAATTTAAATATTATTTAATTCAATAATGAACTTATTTAATGAGTTTTAAACTTTTAACACTCCTTTTTATTAGGTAGCTTTTTTATAAACTCTACTTTTTTAATATTCTCAGAACTGTTATATGCAAATGTAATTGAAATTATAAAAGACTTTTCAATTGCATTAACTATGAATGAAAAAATCTCATTATTTTCTTTGATTTCTTTTGTAATATAATTAATACAATCTTTATGTTCATAGTTTTCTAACAACTTTGTAGTTGTATTTAATGAGATACTTTTATCAAGATAATAAACAGATTCATTTATTAAAAAAATCATTATTGCTATTAAAATGTCTTGTGCATCTTTTTTATTATATTCTAGTATTTCATCAATAGTTTGTCTTATCACAAAATCAACAATGTCATTTGTTCTAAATACTTGATATGATTTTGATGTTTGAGTTTCATTGTTTCTATTTCTTACATTTAAGATTAAAACATCAAAGGATGGATCAATAATCATAAAATCATTCTTTTCTAATGTTAATAATATCTCATAAAACTTTGAATGAAAAGGTTCATTAATGAAAAGGTTTTTATAAATTACAAGATGATATAAATAAGAAAATTCATTTAAATCTTTTGAAGAGTTAAAAAATTTATATCTTACTTTATTGATATTTAATTGATATAGTTTATCTGCTGAATCTTCAGTTTTTTCAACTGTTTTTTGTTCTTGAGTTTCAACTATTTTATTTAACATTCTTTTAATATCATCATCTGCAAGCTTTTTTTCATTTTTAGCTTTTTCTTGTTCTATTTTATATAACTTTTGCTTTCTTATTTTAAATACAATAAGAAGTATTACTATTATGATTATAAAAACTAAAATAGTATACATATTTAGTTCTTTTCTAAGAGTCTATTTTCATGTAAAACATTTGTTAATGTTTGAGGTGTGAAGCTAAACTCACTTTCAAGTACAGTTGCAAGTGAATAGCCTCGAAGTGCAAAATCAAATAGTTTGCATATAGCTTTTGCTTCAGATTTTGAAATAAAAATATTCTTTTTATCAAACTGTTTTAACTTTAAATTTCTTGTTTTTTTATACTCTGTAATACTTAAAAATTTATTTTGATCATTCCCAACATCGAAGAGTCTAAGCTCTTCAATAAAATGTATTGTATCAGAAAATGAAGATGTTAGAATCTGATTTTCTACGAGTATTAAATCATTTCGAAGATACTTCTTTCTTAATGTATAATCTTCTTCAAATACATGTAATAAGTATATATCTTTGTCTAAATTAAGTGAAATTTTTAGAACATTTAGACTGTTACCAACTTCATCTTGAATTGTTATAATTTGATCTTGTGCCATTTTATTTTTCCTTTTTTTCTGTATTTCTATTTTCAATTTCATTCCATATTTGATAAATAAATGAATAGGAAACCTCAAATTTATGATACTTTTTTAAATAAACTGATATATCTCTAAAACTCATCTTTTCATTATTTCTTAATGTTTTTACAATTGAAAAATAGCTCAAAAACTTCTCTTTTTTTATTTTTGAACGTTGTTTTTTTGATCTAAGCTTGATAGCATTTAAATTAACACTATCAAGTTTTGATTCAAAGTTATCAATTGCAAGAATTAATGATGAATATGTAAGTGAAACATTATCAACATCTTTATGTACATTTTTTAATTGATGAAAAATCTTTTTTTGTTGTTCTAAGATTTTTAGCTTTGTTGTTATGTCAACTTTTGCAAAAAATCTTAGTTTTTTGTTTTGAGCTTCTTGATTAAACTTTTTGATACTATCAATTGAAGACATTTCTATATTCTTTTTTCTTTTTGTTCTGAAATCCAATTTTGTAGTTCACTTAATGAATACAAATCTTCTTTAAAACCTTGAATTTTCACTGGTTTTATAAATAAGTCTTTTTTTATAAGTTCTCGAAGCTTTGTATCTCCTATCGAAATATAATCAGTAATTTCTTTTCTTTTTAGAAGTTTGTCTAATTTCATAACACCCCTTTTATTAACTATATGCATTTTTATTTAATCTTGTAATCAAATTATTACAATATATGCATTAATGCTAGCTTAATTAAATATATGCAGTTTATATTATCTATTTGATATGCATGCAACACATAAGTTTTTTTTATGTTTTTTTAGATAAAATTGATAAAAAGGAAATATTAATGTTTTTGAAAGAATTTAGAGAAAGAATAAACTTAACTCAAAAAGAGTTGAGTGAAAAAATAGATGTTGCTCAAACAACTATTGCTAGATATGAAAAAAAACAAATTAATCCTACCTCAATAATTTTAGAAAAATATATAAATATACTAGATGCCAATCCAAATTTCTTATTTTTAAAAATGGAGCCAGCTACCTTAGATGATTATCCTGTATTCGATGAAGTTACATTAAATTTATTAAAAGATATTGTAATTACAATTCCAAATAGTGAGATAAATAGCAAATTAAACGAGATATTAATTGATGAAATATTAAAAAGATTTGTAGATTCTAAAAGTAATATATTTACAAAGATATTAAGTTTTGTAAGCCTCCAAGGTGTATTTAAATCAAGACCTATTTTATTTTTATATTACATATTTCAAATGATTGAAAAAGATAAAAATAGTAAATCAGTAAAAAGCTATAAAGAATATTTGAAAGATATTATTGAAAACTATAAAACATTAAGTTTTAAGAATCAACCTATTTTTACAGATTCAATGAAAAATTCAATAGTAGATATTATAGATATAAAACTTACAGAATCAGAGTGTAGATTATTAGTTGAGAAAAATAAAGAAACATTGAATATAATAGAGTTGAATATGCCTCCTCATTTAGTTAAGTTTCATAGAAATTTATTCAATAGTTAATAAATTGTTTTCGAGACTGTACTGAGTTTTGTTCGTCAAATGAAAATTCTGTAATCCTCCCCTTAATTATGACCGTTTAAATCAGATTAAACATTCGATTCGATAGGAGACTTAATTAATTAATTTAGTTTCCTTTACTTCAATTATGCATTCAATACGTTTGAAATAATTAATATAATACTTTTTCTTTTTTAGAAATTCAATAAGCCTTTTTTCAGGTAATTAATCAGGTACAAATAACAATTAAAACTTTTTAATCACTATTAAATAGGCTTCTTGATTTAAATTGAATTCCAAGTAGTTCCTGTTAAAGTTATGCCAAAAGCTTAAGAAGTATATCTTCTTGAGCTTTATTTGAATAGTTAAATTTAAATTCTGCTTCTTTCAAATAGTAAATAAAATTTTTGCTATCTACACCTTTATATTTTTTTAAAAAACTCTCTAAAAAATTCCAAAAATCATTTATCAGACTATTAGAGCTTTCAAGCATTGCAATTTTATTAAATTTAATAAATTTTGATATATCCTTTAACTGTGTATTTCCAAATTTATTCAAAGAGGGGAGCATTAAATTATAAATATATCCTTCATAATTAAAAGTTAGAAAATTTTGTGAACTTTTTAAATTTTCATTTTTTATATATATGTATTCATCAAATTCTGATTTACTATTTTTTCTTTTTTTATACTCTTCATGTAAAAATGTTGTAATCAGTTTTCTAAAGAGCATAAATTTATTTGACACTGTAATATAATTTAAATTTTCTTTTTTAGAACACTCTAAAGCAGTATGATTTTTGCAAAAAGACTCTATTAGTTTAATCTCTCTTTTGTATTTTTTTAATGAAAACTTTTTTTTACAAGTAGCGCATTTAATATGCTCATTTTTAAGATAGTATAATTTATCGCTATTACAATAAATACATTTGTTCATTTTAGTTCCAAAAATATATAAGAAATATAAAAATTTATTTTACAGTAATAATCTTAAGATAAAATTCTTCAAAAATTAGGAGTTTATATGAAAAAATTAATTTTACTTTTTTGTTTTGCTATAGTTGCTAATGCACATTTTTTAACACTATTACCAAATACAGATCTTATTCAAAATAAAAATGAATCAAAATTAAATATTGAGGCTATGTTTATTCATCCTTATGAACAAACTGGTATGAATATGGAAAAACCAAAGGGTATATTTTTAAACACGAAAAGTAATCCTTTACCTTTAAATGAAATAAAGTTATTTAATGAAAAAGCATGGGCTACAACTTATAGTGTAAATAAACCAGGAGTATATAAGTTTTTTACTATACCTGAGCCTTATTTTGAGCCAGCAGAAGAAAAATATATATCACATGTACCAAAAGTAATTGTAAGTGCTTATGGTTTAGAAGAGGGATGGGATGAGCCAATTGGATTAAAGTATGAGATTATTCCAATGGTAAAACCATTTGCTTTATATACAGGGAACATCTTTACCGGGAAAGTTTTAGTTGATGGTAAACCGGTTTCTAATGTTGAAGTAGAAGTTGAGTTTTTTAATAATTTAGCTTTAAAAGCTCCAAGTGATTCACATATTACTCAAGTTGTAAAAACAAATGCAAATGGTGAATTTAGTTTTGTTATGAATCAAAAAGGTTGGTGGGGATTTGCTGCACTTATTGAAGAAGGACAAAAAGAGTTTAATGGTAAAATGTATCCAATAGAAAATGGCGCACTTATGTGGGTTAAAACTTATTAATATAATGATTTAGGATAAAAGATGCATATATCAGATGGTGTATTAAGCCTTGAAGTTGCAAGTGGTTTAGGAGCAGTTAGTTTAGCTTTATGTGCTTATTCTTTAAAAAAAATAAAGAGTGAGGATATTTCACTAGTCGCTTCAATGAGCGCACTTTTTTTTATAGCATCATTTATTCATATACCATTAGGTCCAACACAAATTCACTTGCTTTTAATAGGCGTAATAGGGCTATTTTTAAAGGAAGCAGTTTTTATAAGTTTAGCTATCGCACTTTTTCTACAAGCTTTACTTTTAGGTTATGGTGGATTAAGTTCTTTGGGGGCAAATATAATTATTATGGCACTACCTGCTTATATGGTATTTTTAATAAATAAAATTTCATTTTTTAAAGCTTTAAATGAAAAGCTAAGATTCTTTTTATATGGTAGTTTAGCAATTTCTTTTAGTGTAATCTTTTTGGCTTTAGTATTAGTTTTTGCAAAAGATGAATATTTAATAGCCTCTTATTCCTTAGTTGTTGCAAATTTACCTGCTATAATTTTAGAAGGTTTAATTACACTTTTTTTACTTCTTTATATAAAAAAATCAATACCCAAACTTTTAAAAGAGGCTAATATATGATTAGAATTCTAACAATCTTTTTTATATTAACAAATCTTGTTTTTGCACATAAGTTAAGTGTTTTTACAAATTTCGAAAATAATAAACTTTATATTAACTCTTATTTTGCAAATGGCAATGCTTGTAAGAATTGTAAGATTAGAATTATTAAAGATGATAAGTTAATACTTGAAGATAAAACAGATGATAAAGGAGAATTTTCAACTCTTATTTCAGAAAACTCTTTTATTTTAAGTGTTGATGCAGGTTCTGGACATGCTGTATTAAAAGATATTCAAAAGATTATAAAACCAAAGCAAAGATATGAAAATAATCAATTACAAAAACTTGAAGAAGAGAATAAAAAGTTAAAATTAGAATTAAAACTTTTAGAAGAAAAACTAGCATATTTTGAGTTTTTTAAAACAATATTTGCTTTGTTTATAATAGTTGGAATATTTATGTTTTTAAAAAGAATTAAAAAGAGTTGATATTGATAAGTTTTAATCCAGCTCTTTCTTTAATTCTTGCATTTATATATTCATTAGTTGTTAGTTTTACAATTTTTGAGATTTATTATTTATTACCAATTGTTTTTTTGTTTTATATTACTAAAAATTATGTCTTTCAAATTCTTAAAAAACTTCTTTTTTTAAATCTATTTATTTTTGTACTTTTTTTAACGCTGCTTTATAGTAGTAGTTTTGATGATGCTTTAAATATATATTTAAGAGCTAATGCAATAATACTTTTTAATATAGCACTTTTTTTTAATTCTAAAGGTTATGATATTGTAAGAGGATTAAATATGTTGAAGTTCCCTAAAAATTTAGTATCTTCTACATATTTTACTTTAAAAATGATTGAATTTTTATCTAATGATTTTAAATTAATAAAAAATAGTCTTAAAACAAGAGGATTTAAAGCAAATACTTCTTTATTTACATATGAGACTTTTGGAAATATAATAGGTTTACTTTTCGTAAAAGCTATCAGAAAATCCTACTCTTTAAAACAGACTTTTCTACATAGAGGCTTTAAAGGTGAAATCTTTTTAAATGATGATTTCTCTTTAAAAAAAGATGACTATTGTTTATTCACAATTGTCTTATTTACAATTTTAATTAAGGTTATATATGAGTTGTTCTTTTAATTTAAAAAATCTTTCTTATAAAAATGATTCAAAAGAGTTATTTAGAAATGTTAATCTAAATGTTGGTCATGAACAAAAAGTTGCAATTATTGGTTCTAATGGTGTAGGAAAAAGTTCATTACTTAAGATAATTGCAGGATTAGAATCGAACTATGAAGGAGAATTACATCTTTTTCATAATTTAATTAAATCAAAAAAAGAGTATGAAAAATATAGAAGAGAGATTGGATACTTACCTCAAGATGTAAGTGATTTCTTTCTTTGTCCTACTGTAATTGAAGATGTAATGTTTAACCTTCGAGCTATAGGAGAGAAAAAAGAAGAGGCTTATCATAAAGCATCAATTATATTAGATGAGTTGAATATCTCTCATTTGAAAGATAGAATAATCTATGAATTAAGTGGTGGTGAACAAAAAATTGTTGCTATTGCAGGAATTTTGATAACTAAACCAAAAATATTGCTTTTAGATGAACCAACAAATGCACTTGATTCAAAATCTGAAGATACTATAATTGAATTATTAAACTCAATTAATAAATCAATGGTTATAGTCTCTCATCATAAAAGTTTTATAGAAAAGCTTACTTCAAATATTTATGAACTTAAAAATAGTGGCTTAGAGCTAGTTTAAACTGATTTAAGATATAAATATATAATAGTTCGTAGGAGTTATAATGGGAAAAATTATCTATCACTATTGTCATGTTGAAGCATTTCGTGCAATTATTCAAAACAAAAAACTATGGTTAAGTTCTGTATACAATCTAAATGATTATAAAGAGATACATTGGATTAATGATAAAGTAAACAGAAAACTAGAGAATATTAGAAACAAAGATAACTTTGCTAAATATAAAGCTTTTGAAGATATTTTTAATAAACAACTTCCAAGTGTATATATAGCCTCTTTTTCCCAAGGAAGTGATTTATTAAGTCAATGGAGAGCTTATGCTAATGATGGTTATGGTGTAGCTATAGGTTTTAATTCTGATTATTTTAAAACAAATAGTTTAGTTCACACAACTGAGGTTTTATATGATGAAAAACTTCAAGAACTCTATATTGATGAAATCTTTAAACCTTTAGAAACTGTATCTAATAATATAGACTTTTCAAGTGAAGAGTTTAAACAAGTTTGTAATGAAGTAATATCAAATATAAATAATCTTGCAGCAAAATCAAAAAACGAACTTTTCGAAGAAGAAAAAGAAGTGAGGTTAATTCATAATCCAATAATTATAGATGATAAAAGAAATGAGAAGTTTATATTTAAACAGAATTTGTCAGCTATGATGTTTAGAGCAGTATGTGGGAATCTTATTCCTTATTTTGAATTTGATTTCAGTGAAAAAATTGAAGATACTCCTGCAATTATTGAGATAATAAAAGGACCTAAAAACAGATTTATAGATAAAGAGATTAAGATATTTTTATCAAATAATGATTTCTATAATGTAAATATAAAAAATTCTAAATCTTCATATAGATAAGAGAGTTTTATTAATATTATAATAAAATGTAGTAATAAAGGAAGATTGATGGATTACAAAGAACAGTACGAAAAACTAAATATTGAATTAGAATCTTTAAAAACACTTGTAAATGAAACAGGTGCATATGTATATACAAAAGATTTAGAAGGTAAATATACTTTTGCTAATAATTTAGTTCTATCACTGTTTGGGTGTAGTTTAGATGAGGTTATAGGAAAAGATGACACTGCTTTTTTTGACTTAGAAATGTCAAACCAATTAAGAAAAAATGATTTATCTGTTTTAAGAGATGGAAAAGTTATTGAAAAAGAAGAAATAAACTATATAAAAGATACGAAAGAACAAAGGGTTTATTGGACTGTAAAAAAACCACTTTTTAATAAAGAAGGTTCAATTGTTGGAATGTGTGGAATTTCTACTGATATAACTGAAAGAAAAAAGTTAGAAAATCAACTTGAAGAAAAAACGAAACTTTTAAATACAATTTTAGATAATGTTGATGCCTACATCTATATGAAAGATGAAAATAGAAGATTTAAATATGTAAATTCAAAAGTGGCTAATCTTTTTGGTTATGAAGCTGATTATGTAGTTGGAAAAAGAGATATTGAAATTTTAAATAAAGAAGTTGCAGATAACTTTTGGGAAATGGATAAAGAAGTTTTTGAATCAAATGAGCCAAAGAGTCAAGAAGAAGTATATTTTGATGATAAAGGAAATGAAAGACATTATTGGAGTAAAAAACTTCCTTTTAAAATGCAAGGTGATGATTTCTTATCTTTAATTGGATTATCAACTGATATTACTGAACTACAGAAATTAAAAGAGAAACTAAAAAGACAATCAATTACTGATTATTTAACAAAAGCATATAACAGAAGATTTTTTGTTGAACAAGCAAAATTAGAGTTTAAAAAATCTCAAAGACATGGTCTTGATATGTCAATACTTATTATTGATGTAGATTGGTTTAAAAAAATAAATGATACCTACGGACATCTAGTTGGTGACAAGGTTTTAATAGAAATTGTAAAAGTTTGTAATCACTTAAAAAGAGAAGAGGATGTTTTTTGTAGAATTGGAGGAGAAGAGTTTGCTTTTATTCTTCCATATACAAATATTGTTCAAGCAAGTGAATTTGCACAAAGAATAAAAGACTATCAAGAAAGAAATCCATTAAAATGTATTTGTAAGGATGAAATAAATATTACTTATAGTATGGGTATATCTTCATGTTTTCAATTAGATGAAAGTTATGAAGATGTTTTTTCAAGGGCTGATGATGCTTTATATGAAGCAAAAGATACAGGAAGAAATAGAATCTGCATAAAATAGTTTACTCAAAACTTTAAGATTTAGATATACTTACGAAAAAATAAGGTTATAAATGAATTTTAAAGATTTAAGTTTAGAAGAAAAAAAAGAGATAAATCAATTGCTGTTGACTTATGCTAATTCAATTGGTGGAGTTAACTTCTTTTTACAACTTCTTGATGATATAAAAAAAGAGACTAATTTCCCACTTTTAAATAAGAGTAATATTTATCACTTTTCAAAAGGAAAAGTTTCTTGGAACAAATCAATATATAAAGATACAAAACTTTTATTACACAACTACTTAAAAAATATGGAAAAAGATGAAAAGTATCTATCAACTGTAAAACCTAAAGAAAAAAAGAATATAGATAATATGATGAGAACACTTAAGCCTGTTGAGGTAAAAGTAAGAAGTAAAAACAATTCAGATGAAGGTTTTAGTTTTAGTATAATAGATTTTACTGATGAACAAAATATAAAAGTATCATTACCTTATAAAATCATATTTTTTTACAATAAAGATTTTGCAAAACAAGCTTTAAACTTTAAGGCATAAGTGTGAATGATCCAAAAAAAAGGTTTTCTATAAAACAAGGACAAAAAGTAAATATTGTTTTAAAACAAGATCAAAGAACTGGTAAATTAACACAAGGAATTGTTAAAAATATTTTAACAAATTCTCCTTCACATCCTCATGGAATAAAAGTTAGACTGCAGGATGGGCAAGTAGGTAGGGTTCAAGAGATTTTATCATGACACTATTTATTGATGGTGATGCTTTTCCAAATCTTTTAAAACCAATTGTTCTAAGAGCTATTGAAAAAAAGAAATTAAATACTTATGTCGTTTCAAATAAAAAAATAAATATCGGTAAGTCAGTACATATAAATTATCTAATAGTGGATGAGGGAGCTGATGAGGCCGATAATAAAATTGTTGAACTACTAAAAGAGAATGATTTAGTAATCACAGCAGATATTCCTCTTGCTGATAGAACAATAACTAAAAATGCTCATGCAATTGATCATAGAGGTGAGTTATACACAAAAGATAACATAAAAGAGTATTTAGCAATGAGAAATTTAATGGAAGAGATTAGAGATAGTGGAGAAATGACAAAAGGCCCTAAGCCTTTTAGTCAAAAAGATTCACAAAAATTTGCCAATGCACTCAATATGTTTTTACAGAAACTATAATTTTATTTAATAGTTTTTATAAATATCATAATATTTGACTGTTCTTCAAAGCCAATACTTTTAAAAAACTCTAAATTTTTTTCATTAGAAAGTAATATAATATTTTTAAGTTTTTCTCTTTTTGCAAAAGCATAAGCTTCTTTAATTAAAAAAAATTTTAATTCTTTGTTTCTTAAATTATCTAAGCTTTTAATAAAATGTATATTTAAACTCTCTTCATAAATATAAAACAGTGAACTAAGTATAGGCTTTTTATTTTTGTAGATTAATATAGGTTCAATACAATCAAATTTTGAAAGATTGAATATTCTACTAAAATCCAAATTAAATAAAGTATTTTTATTTGTAATTGTAAGCCATTTCTCAATATCATCTTTTGAGCCAATATATCTAATATCCATTGAATTATTTGATATTGGAATAGTTTTTGAATTTAAATCAAAACTTAGTATTCTTTTTTCATGTGAGAACAAATAATTATAGTTAGTTAAGAACTCAATTGTTTTTTGATAATTAGTGGTTTTATTGTTTATGACATAGAGTTGTGTAAAAAGATTTAGTCTATTTTCTATTTCTAAATTATTTAATTTATCTAAATTAGAATCTTCCATTAAAATTTTATTAGGATATAAATCTGGTATAAAAATGTTCTCATCAAAAATTGTATTAGACGAAAGTTTTGCAAGATAAGTAAGACTTTCTTTTAAAATATTTTTTATATTCATAATTATTCTTTAATTAATAAATGAATAGTTTTTCTAATTCGAGGAGTAACAAAAAGCATAATTAAAAACGCAATAATAAAAGCTTTCCAATAAGCATTTAACCATATAGTTAAAAAATTTTCTGTAAATCCTAAATTAATAACTGTAATAATAAAACTCATAAAACCAGACATAAATAAACCATTTATAAAAGCAAATAAAAAAGCTTCGTATTTTTTATCAAACATAATATTCCTTTTTTGTATATAATATACAATAAATGTATGTAAAATACTAATATTCTTTACCTTAATTGTATATTAAAGACAAAATATGTATGATATATAAATATAAAGGACTTGAATGAATGATATTTTAGATTTAGAATTAATTTCAAAATTAAGATTAAGTATTGGTGGTGTTGAAGATATAACTGGTGTTAATCAAAGAAAAATAAGATATTGGGAAGAAAAAGGAATAATAAGTTCTCTTCAAGGCAAATGCGGTGCAAATAAACTGTTTAACTATATAAATGTAAAAAAGATTCTTTTTATAAAAGAGTTTATGGAAGAAGGGTTCACATTAAATGCTTCAGTTAAAAAAGCAAATGAAAAATTGATTCCTACAATAGAGCTATTTGAAAGTTTAGATAAATCACAATAAAAAACTAACCTAAACTATAATTAAGTTTTGTTTCAGTATAATCCGAAACTTTTTTAGTAAACTCAACAAAGTTTCCTAGAATGGTAGTATCGTTTCAACTGTATGTTGATTTACACGAGAAGCATGAGCATTGCTTTAATTGCTCAAACCAATTTAAACAAAGGGAAAAAATGCCTACAATTAATCAGCTTGTTAGAAAAGAGCGAAAAAAGGTTATAAAAAAATCTAAATCGCCAGCATTAGAAAAATGTCCACAAAGAAGAGGTGTATGTACAAGAGTATATACAACAACTCCTAAGAAACCAAACTCGGCTTTAAGAAAAGTTGCTAAAGTTAGATTAACTACTGGATTTGAAGTTATTTCATACATCGGTGGTGAGGGTCACAACTTACAAGAACACTCTATCGTATTAGTTAGAGGGGGAAGAGTTAAGGATTTACCTGGTGTTAAGTATCACGTTGTTAGAGGTGCTTTAGATACTGCTGGTGTTGCAAACAGAACTGTTGCAAGATCTAAATATGGTACTAAAAGACCAAAGAAATAAGTAGAAGGATAGAAGAATGAGAAGAAGAAAAGCTCCAGTTAGAGAAATTATGGCTGATCCTATCTACAATAGTAAAGTGATCACAAAATTCGTTAATACAATTATGTTAGATGGTAAAAAATCTACAGCTCAAAAAATTATGTACGGTGCAATTGCAAACTTAGATGCTAGAGGTGAAGAAGCTGGTATCGAATTATTTGAAAAAGCAATTGAAAATGTTAAACCACTTTTAGAAGTAAAATCTAGAAGAGTTGGTGGAGCTACTTACCAAGTTCCAGTTGAAGTTAGAGCTGTAAGAAGACAAACTTTAGCATTAAGATGGTTAGTTGACGCTGCTAGAAAAAGAAATGAAAGAACTATGGTTGAGAGATTAGCAAACGAGTTATTCGAAGCTGCTAACGAAAGAGGAACTTCATTCAAGAAGAAAGAAGACATGCATAGAATGGCAGAAGCTAATAAAGCATTTGCTCACTACAGATGGTAATCAATCTGTAATAAATCATTTAGTGATAATTAAAAGGGTGTTTTACACCCTTTTTTTTTATGGTAGTTTAGATAGAATTACAAAAATTATTTAAAAATTAAAAGGAAAACTTAAGATGGCAAGAAAAACACCTCTTAATAGAGTTAGAAATATCGGTATTGCTGCTCACATTGATGCTGGTAAAACGACAACAACAGAGAGAATTTTATTCTATACTGGTGTATCTCATAAAATTGGTGAGGTTCACGATGGTGCTGCTACTATGGACTGGATGGAGCAAGAGCAAGAAAGAGGTATTACAATTACTTCTGCTGCTACTACTTGTCACTGGCCTCACCCAAAAACTAAAGAGCAATTACAAGTAAATATCATTGACACACCAGGGCACGTTGACTTTACAATTGAAGTTGAAAGATCTATGAGAGTTTTAGATGGTGCCGTTGCAGTATTTTGTTCAGTAGGAGGGGTTCAACCACAATCTGAAACTGTTTGGAGACAAGCAAATAAATACGGTGTTCCAAGAATGATCTTCGTTAATAAAATGGATAGAACAGGTGCTGACTTCTTCATGGTTGAAAAACAAGTATCTGAAAGATTAAAAGCTAATCCAGTTCCAATTCAAATTCCAATTGGTGCAGAAGAAAACTTTAAAGGTATCGTAGACTTAGTTAAAATGAAAGCTATCGTTTGGGATGAAGATGCTGCTATGGGTTCTGCTTATAGAGAAGAAGAAATTCCTGAAGATTTAGTTGATACTGCTGAAGAGTACAGAGAAAAGATGATTGAAGCTGCTGCTGAGTCTTCTGAAGAGTTAATGGAAAAATACTTCGAAGAGGGTGAATTATCTGAAGATGAAATTATTGCTGGTTTAAAAGCTGGTTGTTTATCAATGACAATTACTCCAATGACTTGTGGTACTGCATTCAAAAATAAAGGTGTTCAAACTTTACTTGACGCTGTTGCTATGTATTTACCAGCTCCAACTGAGGTTGCTGATATTAAAGGTGAGACTCAAGATGGTGAAGCTGTTATTGTTCCTTCAACTGATGAAGGTGAAGTTGCAGCATTAGCATTCAAAATTATGACTGACCCATTTGTTGGACAATTAACATTTACAAGAGTATATAGAGGACAATTAGAGTCTGGTACTTACGTAATGAACTCAACAAAAATGAAAAAAGAAAGAATCGGAAGATTACTTCAAATGCACGCAAATAATAGAGAAGAAGTTTCTCAATTATATGCTGGTGAAATTGGTGCAGTAGTTGGATTAAAAAACACTATTACAGGTGATACATTAGCTTCTGAAAAAGATCCAGTAATCTTAGAGAGAATGGAATTCCCAGAGCCAGTTATTTCTGTTGCAGTTGAGCCAAAAACTAAAGCTGACCAAGAAAAAATGGGTATCGCATTAGGTAAATTAGCTGAAGAAGATCCATCATTCAGAGTTGCTACTGATGAAGAGTCTGGACAAACTATTATTTCAGGAATGGGTGAGTTACACTTAGAAATTCTTGTTGATAGAATGAAAAGAGAATTTAAAGTTGAAGCTGAAGTAGGTGCTCCACAAGTTGCATACAGAGAAACAATTAAAAACGCTGTACAACAAGAGTACAAATATGCTAAGCAATCTGGTGGTAAAGGTCAATACGGTCACGTATACTTAGACATTAAACCATTACCAGCTGGTGGTGAAGATAACTTCTTATTCCACAATGATATTAAAGGTGGGGTTGTACCAAAAGAGTATATTCCAGCTGTACAAAAAGGTTGTGAAGAAGCAATGGCAGGTGGTGTACTTGCAGGTTACCCAATGGTTGATATCGAAGTTAGATTATACGATGGTTCTTACCACGACGTTGACTCATCTGAAATGGCGTTTAAATTAGCTGCTTCTATGGGATTCAAACAAGCTTGTAGATCTGCTGCTGCTCAAGCTGTAATCTTAGAGCCAATGATGAAAGTTGAAATCGAAACTCCTGAAGAATACATGGGAGATGTTATCGGTGACGTTAACAAAAGAAGAGGACAAGTTCAATCTATGGATGAAAGAGCTGGTGTAAAACTAGTTACTGCTATGATTCCATTATCTGAAATGTTCGGATACTCTACTGACTTAAGATCTATGTCTCAAGGTAGAGCAACTTACGCAATGTTATTTGATTCTTACCAAGAAGTTCCAAAGAACGTTTCTGAAGAAATTATTGCAAAAAGAAACGGGTAATTTTTATAAATTATCTATAACTATTATAAAGGGAAAGTACTTTTGTACTTTCCCTTTTTTTATATCTAAAAATAAACTAACAATAAAAATATTGCAAATTGCAATTATAATACTCTTCATAATAAAATTATGATAAAATCCTAAAAATATATCTTACTAGGATAAAAAATTGAAACTGAAAAAGAGTCTTAATCTATTAGAAAATATTAAAAGTGCAGGAATAATTTTAAAACCCTCAAGTCCAGAATTAAAAAAAGATTATCTAAAGATAAAAAGAATTTTTAATGAAATGGGAATTGAAACAACTTTAGAGTATAACTCAGCACAAATGATTGATTTAGAAGGTCATAGTTTAGATACTTTATGTAAAAATGTTGATTTTTTAGTTTCCGTTGGTGGAGATGGAACGCTTTTATCAGTAGTAAGAAGATCATTTAAATATAATATACCAGTTTTAGGAATTAATCTAGGTACATTAGGATTTCTTACAGATATTAATATGGATGAGTTAGAAAAGTTTTTGATTGATTTTAAAAATAAGAAATACAGAATTGATAATAGAATGATGATTGAAGGTAATCTGAATTTAAATAGTTTTGTTGCTTTTAATGATATTGTTATTTCAAGAAAATCAATCTCTTCAATGATATCTATTGATGCAAAAATTGATGGAAGACCTTTTAACTCTTATTATGGTGATGGTGTTATTATTTCAAGTCCTACAGGTTCAACGGCATACAATTTATCTGTGGGTGGTCCTTTAGTTTATCCTTTAACAGAGGCATTTATTATTACTCCTGTTGCTCCTCACTCTTTAACTCAAAGACCATTAGTAATGCCTGCTGATTTTGAAATAGAATTTAATATCTCTGATAATCAAGGTGCAGTTGTTATTGTTGATGGACAAGATATTTATGAAATAGGGCAAAATGAATCTATAAAAATTAAGATTGCACAAGAAAACGCAAGATTGATTCATAGAAGTGAGAGAAACTATTTTGATGTATTAAATGAAAAGTTAAGATGGGGTAACTAATGATTGATAGAGTTTATTTAGAAAACTGTTTATCTTTTGAAAAAGTTGAATTAAATTTTCAAAATGGCTTAAATGTTTTTACTGGACCTAGTGGTGCTGGTAAATCAATATTGATGAATGCAATATTATCTTTATTTTCGTTAAGTGATGTGAAAGCTAATCTTGGTGAAGTAACTTTACTTAATTCAGGTGTTGAGTATGATTCATTTGATATCTCAAAAAATGATGATATTGTAATCAAAACAATTAAAAAAGAAAAAGTAAGATTTTTTTTAAACAATCAAACAATTTCTAAAAAGAAGTTAAATGAGTTTAGTTCAAGTTTAATTAAACATTTAAATTTAAAAGATACTAGTGATTTTCAAAGTTCAAAACTAGTTAATTTTTTAGATACATTAGCTAAAAAAAGAAATAAAAAATTTACTGCTTTAAAAGATGAATATGATGCTTTATATATTGAGTTAAAAGAAGTAAATGAAAAATTGGCAAAGATATATAGTGATGAAGCTAAACTTGAAGATCTTAAAGAGTTTGCAAAATTTGAAATCGATAAAATTGAAGCAATAAATCCTCAGATTGAAGAGTATGATGAGTTAAATGAAATTAAAAAGAAACTTGCTAAAAAAGACAAACTTGAAGATGCTATAAAAGAAGCATCAGTGATTTTAAACTATAACTCATCTGTTAACAATGCATTAGAACTACTAGAAGTAGACAGTAGCTTTTTTGATGATACTATGAATGAGCTAACTAATATCTTTGAAAAGTTTAACGACTCATTATATGAGTTAGAAGATATTGATATTGAACATGTATTAGATAGAATTGAAAAACTTTCTTCTTTACAAAAAAGATTTGGTTCTATTAAAGAGTGTTTAGATTATAAAGAACAGAAAATAAAAGAGCTAGAGTCTTATGAAAATATCAGTTTTGAAAAAAATAAATTGATAAAAAAAGAAGAACAGCTAAAAAATGAGATACAAGTTTTATCATCTAATATAAGTGATATAAGAAAAGAGACTAGTTTAGTATTAGAAGAAAAAATTAATAAATATTTAAAAGATTTATATTTAAGCAATGCAAAAATCTTATTTGAGAAAAAAGAACTCGATAAAACAGGAATTGATTTAATTAAATTTGAACTTTCTGGTGTAAGTTTGGAAACTATAAGTTCAGGTGAATTTAACAGATTAAGGCTTGCATTACTTACTTCTATGAGTGAATTTGATATTGTAGATAATGGAATACTTTTTTTAGATGAAATTGATGCTAACTTAAGTGGAAAAGAGAGTGAAGCAATTTCAAGAGTACTTACAAAATTAGCAAATTCATATCAAATATTTGCTATTTCTCATCAGCCTCAACTTACATCATCTTCAAATCAACATTTTTTAGTTGATAAAAAAGATGGAAAATCAATCGTTAAAAAACTTGATTCTAATGGTAGGATAAATGAAATATCTAGAATGATCAGTGGTGAAAATATAACAGAAGAAGCTGTAAAATTTGCAAAGAATCTATTGAATAATTAAGAATTATTCAATAAATATTTTTTATAAAGCTAAACTGAATAGATATTCAGTTTATCTTTTTTTTTATAAAAAAACTCACATAATGTTACTTTTATACTCAACAAGTAAAATATTATTTATTTTTCTAAAAATTTTTTTTATACAACTATTGATAAATGAAAATTATCATAAATATAAAAAAATCTATTTAATCTTGTAAAAACTAGTATTTACAGCTATTTAATTGCTATTATGAATTATATAATAAATATAAGTTATGATATTTATATGATATACTAATAATAGTTTGGTTATATCTAAATATAAGTTTTTTTTATATTAAGGTATTTAGTTTTAATTAAGAGTTAGCGACTTATAATTGGAATGTTTGTCTTGGTATTAATATAGAATACCAAATTATATAAGGAGGAATGATGACGAAAGTAAGTAATAATTCTGAAAAAACTTTAGACGTTTCTGAGAAGAAACTAAGTAGAAGAGATTTTTTCAGAAAAACAGCCGTTTATTCAGCTGGTGCTATTGCAGCTGCAAATGTTTTAAGTCCTGTTAAAGCAAAAGCAGATGATCCTGCAATTATGAATGAAGCACCATGGGGAATAAAACTTGGTGATAAAACTGATAAGTATCCATATGGAGTACCTTCTCCTTATGAACATAATGTTGTTAGAAGAACTACTGAACTTTTATCTTCAGGTGATAAATATGCAACTGTTTCAATGTGTCCTTTACATGAGTTAGATGGTATTATTGTACCAAATGGTTTATTCTTTACTAGAAATCATGGTGGTACAGCTCATATTGATCCTAAAGAGTTTAGATTAATGATTCATGGAAAAGTTAAAAAAGAAGTTGTTTTAACTTTAGATGATTTAAAAAAATATCCAAGTGAAAGTAGAATTTACTTTATTGAGTGTCCAGCAAATGGAAGTACTGGTTGGAGAGGACCTCAATTTAATAACTTACAGTTCATGAAAGGAATGATGAGTCAAGCTGAGTGGACAGGTGTAATGCTAAAAACTGTACTTGAAGATATTGGTTTAGAAAAAGATGCTTTATGGATGTTAGCAGAAGGTAGTGACAATGCTACAAATCCAAGAACAATTCCTGTTGAGAAAGCATTAGATGATGCTATGTTAGTTTGGGGTCAAAATGGTGAAGCATTAAGACCTGAACAAGGTTATCCTTTAAGATTACTTGTTCCTGGATGGGAAGGTAACTTAAATACTAAATGGTTAAGAAGATTAGAATTTTCTGATAAGCCATGGCATGCAAAAGAAGAGACATCTAAATATACAATGCTTCAAAAATCTGGAAAAGCAATTCAATTCTTCTGGATAAATGAAGTTAATTCTGTTATCACATCTCCATGTCCTGAAAAGCCATGGACTCATCTGAAAAAAGGTGATATGGTAGAGGTTGAAGGTATTGCTTGGTCTGGACAAGGAACTATTAAACATGTTGATATTTCTATTGATGGTGGAGATAACTGGGTTGAAGCAAGCTTAAAAGGTTTAGTTTTACCAAAAGCTTGGACAAGATTTAGTTATATCTATAAATGGGATGGAAAACCTATTTTATTAACAAGTAGAGCAGTTGATGACACAGGTAATGTTCAACCTACAATTGATCAAGAAACTTCTACTGTGGGTGTTGAAAATATCTACCATAGAAATGGTATGGTTACTTGGGAAGTTAATTCTAAAGGGGAGGTTAATAATGTTCACATTAGAAAACATAAAGCTTAAGAAGACTCTTTTAGGGTTAGTTGCTACTACTGCTTTATTAACTTCATCATTTGCTGCTCAAAAAGTTGTAGATGGTGCAATTAAGTATGAAGTAAAAGATGGTAAATATACTGCTTATCATGTTAATACTCAAAATGTAAAAGAGTTTAATCACTTTAGAGCTGCTACTAAGAATGAAATAGCTGCATGGAATACAGATGTTATGCCTGATGGAACAGGTTTACCAATGTATGATACTAAACATGGAAAACCAGTTTTAGAAAATGGTAAACCAAAAAAGGCAGAAGGTTCTGTTGGATGGGGAAATGAACTTTATGATGCACAATGTGCTATGTGTCATGGTGAGTTTGGTACTGGTGGAAAAGGTTATCCTCCATTATCAATTGGTGAAGCTTCAACTGCATCATTAAGTAAACAATTACTAAATCCTGCAGACGAGAACCCTAGTCCTGAAGGACCAACTAAAGTTATTGGTACATACTGGCCATACGCAAGTACATTATTTTGGTATATAAAAGATTCTATGCCATTTAATCACCCAAAATCATTAACTAATAGCGAAGTTTATGCAATAACTGCATATTTACTAATGGAAAATGGTATTGAAATCGATGGTGAAGAATTAGACGAAGAGTATGTTCTTGATAGAGAAAAATTTTTAAAAATTAAAATGCCAAATGAAGATGGTTTTTATCCAAATGTAGATACTAAAGATCCTAAGCAAGCTATTGAAAATATGAGAGCATTTTTAAGTGATCCTAAAAATTATGGTACTGGTACTAGATGTATGAAAGATTGTATCAAAGGTAAAGTTCCTGTTCTTAGAATTAAAAATGAGTTAAAAGACTTTGAGCCGCCTGCATCTACTGAAAGATCTTGGAAAGTGGCTGAAGTTAAAGATAGCGTAGCTGATCCAAAAGCTAAAAAAGCTTATGAAACATCATGTGCTGCTTGTCATGGAAATAAAGCAATTGGAGCTCCAGTTGTTGGTGATAAAGAAGCATGGGCTTCAGTACTTGCAAAAGGTAAAGAAGCTGTGTATAATAATGGTATCAAAGGAATAAATGCAATGCCTCCAAAAGGTGGAGCTATGAATTTATCTGATGAAGAGTTCAAAAAAGTTGTTGATTATATGATTAACGCTAGTAAATAAAGGGGCAAGGAATGAAGATGATAAAAAATTTATTAATAGCAGCTGCTATTAGTACAGTTTCTCTTACTGGTGCAGTAGCAAATGACGCTTTAATTAAACAAGGTAAAGATATCTTTATGACAAAAAATAAAGGTAACTGTCTTGCATGTCATGCTATTGAAGGTATGAAAGTTGATGGACCTGGAAGTATGGGACCAAAACTTCAGGCTTTACAATACTGGCCAGATGAGGCTTTATATGACAAAGTTTATGACCCATATACAACAAACCCAATTTCAGCTATGCCAGCATTTGGTAAAAATGGATGGTTAAGTGATAGTGAAATTAAAGCTGTTGTAGCATTTTTAAAAACAATTAAATAAATAAAAGGAATATATTATGAATAGAAGAAATTTTTTAGGATTCGGATTAGGAGCATTAGCATTATCAATGGCACCTTCATCTTTAAGTGCTGTAAATTTTAGAGATACTAAACCAAAAGCTTGGACTGCTACAAAAGTAGATGCAGCAATGAATGAGCTTTTTGGTACAACTGCAACTACTAAAGGAAAAGTTAAATTAAGTGCTCCTGATATTGCAGAAAATGGTGCAGTTATTCCTGTAACTGTTTCTTCAAAATTAGCAGGTTCTAAAGTAGCAATATTCCAAGATGCAAACCCTGAAAGTACAGTTGCTGTATTTACAGTGCCACAAGGTGGAATTATTGATTATTCAATCAGAATTAAAATGGCTAAAACTGGAACTGTAACAGCTGTAGTTGAAGCAGATGGAAAATTATACGCAGAATCTAAATTAGTTAAAGTTACAATTGGTGGATGTGGAGGTTGATTTAAGCTCTCCCCTAATTAAAAAGATTTAAAACTAAATAATAAAAAAGAAATATAAAGGAATATAAAATGGCTGGTAAAACTAGAATTAAAGCAAAATTAAAAAATGGTGTTGTAACTATTAAAGCTATGGCTAAACATGAAATGTTAAGTTATCAAGAAGCACAAAGAGCTAAAAAAGAAGCTAACTTTATTACATATTTAACTGCAAAAGTTAATGATAAAATTGTATTTGAAGCTTCAACGTCTCAATTCTTATCAAAAAACCCATACTTAAAATTTAAATTTAAAGCTGATGCAGTTGGTGCTAAAGCTGGTGATGAGATTGTAATCTCATGGGTTGATTTAAAAGGTGACTCTAGAACTGACAAGAGTAAAATTAAATAGTTAGTTACAAATATGTAACTAGCTATACCTAAGGAGAGATTATGTTATTAAAAATTGCTAAGACAACTGCATTATTAGCTCTAACTTCATGCGCTTTAAATGCAGCTGATTTTAATGCTCAAGCAGAAAAAGATAGACTTGCATTAGTTGATTACTTTGAAGCTAAATTTAAAGATCCTTATGGAAATAAAAATACTTTTTTCCCATACTCAACTGATGATGAATTAAAAAACAATATTATTAGTGGTCTTAAATTTGAAGAGTTTTCAAAAGGAAATTATGCTTTTTCTAAAAATGGAAAAGTTTCATATGAAGAGATTAATGAATTTCCTCCATACGAAGAGTTTGTAGAGTCTGGAGAGAGTTTATATAATAAACCTTTTGCAAATGGAAAGTCATTTAAAAATTGTTTCCCTAATCCTGATGTAGCAGGAGATTTCCCATACTATGATGATAAAAAAGATCAATTAGTTTCTTTAACATCAGCTATTAATACATGTTTAAAAGATAATGGTGAAAAGCCATGGAAAACATCTAAAGGTAAAATGGCACATCTTCAAGCTTATTTTGCAAATGAGTCAAAAGAAGCAGAGAAAAAAGTTAATATCCAAATCAATAGCCAAGCAGCAGCAGAAGCTTATGAAAGAGGGAAAGAGTATTACTATTCTCAAAGAGGTTATTTAAAACTTTCTTGTGCTACATGTCACGTTCAAGGTGCTGGTCAAAGAGTTAGAAATGAGAGTTTATCTCAACTTTTAGGTCAAACTTCACACTTCCCTGTATATAGATTAAAATGGGGAGCAGCTAGTGCTTCAAATGATGGTTTAGGTACATTAGAGAGAAGAATGTCTGGTTGTGTTAAAGACCAAGGTCAAGTTCCTCCAAAAGATGAGTCAGAAACTATGAAAGAGTTATTATACTTTATGGCTTATATGTCAAATGGAATGCCAGTTGATGGCCCAGATATTAGAAAGTAAGAAGGAATTATTATGAAAAGATTATTAAATTTATCATTAGCTTTAACAACAGCATTTGCTATTAGTGCTTGTGCAAAAACTCCTTCTGCTCCTGAAATGGCATCTAAAATTGATATAGAAAAAGTATGTAGTGTAGAAAAAAATGGTATTTCTAAAGTTCTAGAAACTGCTAAAAAATACAATACTATTGCTCAAGAAGAGGGTTTAGAGTTTAGAAGATTAGGTGTTAATAACTCAGGAATTATAGTAGCTGTTGAAGAAGCAATTAAAACAGGTGCTAAAGAAGTTAATCCAAAAGATTTCAAAGGTAAAAAGTCTAAAACAGTTTTAGAAACTAACTTTGCTGCCCATAGAGCTTGTAAATTTGCTATTAGAGCATTACAACAAGCACATGAAGCTAAATCAACTTGGAAATTAGCTCAGCCAGGTGAGGGTTATAAATACTAAAAAGATTTTAAAATAGTGTTTTAAGAGTCAAGATTTTATATCTTGGCTTTTTTTTGTCTTGATAATTAAGAAAGATTATTAATTAATAAAAATTTGGAGAATAATATGAAACTTTTAAGAAAAGCATTATTGGCAACTACACTTACTGCAATGTGTTCAAGTTTGGTATTTGCTGAGGGTGAAACATCTAAATTTGTTCCAATTTCAAAAGGTGTGAAATCTATTGAAATGAATTTAAATGGTGAAAAATTCACTTTAATGAGAAATCAAAATCCTGGAAATGTAATTTCTGAGTTATACAACACTACAAATAGAGGTGCTCCTCAACCAATGAGTATAGCTAAAGGTGTTGAAACTGTTGGAGAATTAGAGTTTATTGAATATATGAAAAAAGCACAATCTGATAAATCAATTGTAATTTTAGATTCGAGAAAACCAGGATGGCATGCAAAGCTTAGAATTCCAGGTTCTGTAAATGTTCCTTTTACTAACTTTAATAGTAAAGAAACAGCAGTTGAAATGATGGAAGATGAAATGGGTGTAGTTGAAAAAGAAGATGGTACATTAGATTTTTCAAATGCAAAAACTATTGTTGCATATTGTAATGGATACTGGTGTGGACAAACACCAGCAATGGTTAAAAATGTTAAATATTCATTGTTAAATATGGGGTACCCAGCTGAAAAAATTAAATACTACAGAGGTGGTATGCAAGCTTGGACATCATTAGGATTTACTGTTGTAGGTTCTGGAAAATAATTAATTAAAAGGTATTTTAATGAGTAAATTAAGCAGAAGAGAATTTGTGTATATGATGGCAATGTTAGGAGCTGCTCCTGTATTTGCTAATTCTCATACAAGAATGACTGACACAAATAAATTAGAAGATTACTATAAATTAAAACCATTTGGTAATGCAAGATTAATGCATATGACAGATTCACATGCACAGCTTTTACCTGTATACTTTAGAGAACCAAGTGTTAACTTAGGTTTTCATGGTAATTATGGTAAACCACCACATATTGTAGGTGAAAAACTGTTAGATTATTATGGAATTAAAGGTAATAAAAGATTAGAGTACGCATACTCTTGTGTAAATTTTGAAAAGCATGCAAAAGCTATGGGAAGAACAGGTGGTTTCTCTCAAATTAAAACTGTAGTAGATTTCTTAAGAAAAAGTTTTGGTGAAGATAAAACTTTACTTATGGATGGTGGAGATACTTGGCAAGGTAGTGCAACTGCATTATATACGAGAGGTAAAGATATGGTTGGTGCTATGAACTTACTTGGTGTAGATGTAGCAGTTGGACACTGGGAGTTTACATATAAGGCTGAAGAAGTACTTGAAAATGTTAAATTACTTAATGCAGAGTTCTTAGCACAAAACGTAAAAGTTAAAGAAGATGCATTATTTGATGGTTCTGCTGAAGCTTATGATGAAGATACAGGTCATGCATTTAAACCATATACTATTAAAAAAATGGGTAATGCAAGAGTTGCAATTATTGGTCAAGCGTTCCCTTACACTACTATTGCAAATCCACAAAGATTTATTCCTGATTGGACTTTCTCTATTAATGATGAAGGTATGCAAGAATTAGTTGATGAGGTAAGAGAATCTGAAAAACCTGATGCAGTTATTGTATTATCACACAATGGATATGATACTGACAAAAAGATGGCAGAGGTTGTTACAGGAATTGACTTTATTATGGGTGGGCATACTCATGATGGTGTTCCAGAAGCATATCCTGTTAAAAATGAAGAGGGTACTACTTACGTTTGTAATGCAGGTTCAAATGGTAAATTCTTAAATGTACTTGATTTAGATATTCAAAATGGAAAAATCAAAGACTTTAAATTTACTTTACTTCCAATCTTCTCAGATTTAATTCCTGAAGATAAACAAATGAAGAAATATATTCAAGATGTTAGAGCACCTTATTTAAAAGAGTTAACTAGAGAGATTGCAACAACTGATGAAACTCTATTTAGAAGAGGTAATTTCAATGGTTCTTGGGATCAAATTATTTGTGATGCTTTAATGGAAGTTAAAGATGCTGAAATCTCTTTATCTCCTGGATTTAGATGGGGAACATCTGTAATGCCTGGTCAAGCTATTACTTTTGATGATCTAATGACTCAAACGGCTATGACATATCCTGAAACATATAGAAGAGATATTTCTGGAAAAGATATTAAGCTTATTTTAGAAGATGTTGCTGATAACTTATTTAATGAAGATCCTTTCTATCAGCAAGGTGGAGATATGGTAAGAACAGGTGGTATTTCATATAAAATTAATCCAACAGCAAAAATGGGTGAAAGAATTAGTGATATTCAACTTACAAGAAATGGTGCTAAGTTAGAAGCTAATAAAAAATATTCTGTTGCTGGATGGTCTACTGTTGGTGCTAAATCACCAGGTGAACCTGTATGGGAAACTGTGGAAACATATTTAAGAAATGTTAAGCATATCCAAAATCTTAAAGTTGATACTCCTGATATTGTAGGAATCAAAGGTAATCCTGGAATTGTTTAATTATTGAATAAAGTATAAAGATTACTCTTTATACTTTTTCAATTTAATAAGTCTCTTTATTTAAGAGGTTTATTAAATTGAATAGAGGAAAAATAATGAGAATTTTATTAGCATTTTTATTTATTATAAATATTTTAAATGCAGATTACATAAAAGGCAAAGAGATATTTGATACTAAATGTGCAAGTTGTCATAAGGGATATATCTCTTTCTCAAAATTAAAAGAGAATTATTTTCAACGAAATAATGAACTATTAAATTTAGAAGTGCCTACTGTAAATATGCTTGCTTGGGCTATAATGGAAAGTTCTAGAAAAATCGGTGATCCAAATGACCCTGAAATGAGAGTTATTGAAATTGAAGAGTACTTAAAAGAGTATTTATCTAATCCTGATATAAATAATAGTATTTGTGATGTTCATGTTAGAAAGTATTATAAGAAAAAAGAGCCTATGAGTATTTCTGATGAAGAAGCAACTAATCTAGCATTCTATTTTATGGAATATAAGAAAAACAGATTAAAAAATACTCCTTCAGCAGTAAAAATATTAGATAAAAAATATGATGAAAAAGAGTTAATTAAAGAAGCTCAAGAACAAGGTAAACATTTTATTGTTTATGCAACTTCTCAAAGTTGTTATTTTTGTAAAAAAATGAAAAGAGAAGTTCTTGATTTAGATGAAATTCAAGAGAAAATCAATGAAGATTATATTTTTATTGAAGTAGATGTTGATTTTGTTAAACTTCCTTTTGATTTGAAAAAAAAGTTTAAAGGAATGACTCCTACCTTTTTTATTTTAACACAAGATGGTAAACTTTTAAATATATATCCAGGAGCATGGGTAAAAAAAGATTTCATTGAAATATTAAAGGAAAATTTATAATGAGTTTAGGAAAAGTAATTAATACTTTTAGTGCAAAAAAAGGTGAAAGTGGTTCACCTAGACCTATGGTTAATGAGTTAAATTTAATTGAAGGTTATGGTATTGAATTTGATAAGTTTGCAAATAAAGATTTAGATAGTACTGTAATGATTGTAGGTTTACCTTCATATAAAATAGCATTAGATAATGAAATAGAATTAGAAGAGGGTAGTTTAGGTGAAAATATTCTTTTAGATTTTAATCCTCAGGATTATGAAATAGGTTCAAAATTTAAAATAGGTGATTCAGTTGTTGAGGTAACTCAAAAATGTACTATATGTAATCACTTAGCAGTATTTAGTAAAGAACTTCCTGTAATTGTAAAAGATTGTAGAGGGTTATACTGTAAAATTATAAAAAGTGGTATTGTTAAAAAAGATATGACTGTAGAGAAAATATAAAAGGATTTTTATGAAAAAAATAGTGTTAATTTTATTTTTAAGTATTTTTACTTATGCTCAATCAACTTTCAGTGATCCAAAACCTAGCTTTGAGAATCCAAGAAAAGTTGCTATTCAATTATATGATTCAGAATTAGGAAAGGTAAATCATAATCTAAGTACGATTTATAATATTTTAAAAGAGTATCCTAGTGAGTCTTTAAAGGTTGTTGTAATTGCTTATGGTAATGGTGTTAGAGCTTTAAAGAAAGATTATGATGCAAAGACACTTAGTAGAATAAACTCTTTAATGGAGTATGATGTTGAATTTATTGTGTGTAAAAACACAATGGAAACTATGAAGTGGACTAAAGAAGACTTTATTGATGATGTTGAGTTTGTTCAAGCAGGAATTGTTGAACTAATTGAAAGACAAGTTGATGGATATATTGGAATAATAGCTTATTAATTAAAGGAATTGATTATGATTGGAAAAAGATTTTTTAAAACAGCATTTTTAATAGCATTTTTAGCAAGTTTTTTACATGCGAATGAAGAAAACTGTAATAAAAAAGGTGAGAATTATTTATACGTTGGAAAAGAGTGTTTACAGCTTGCTATCACAAAAACAGAAGATAGTGATACTTTAAATATTATTTTACATGGAACATGGGATAGGGGAACAAATACTTTAGGAAGATATGCACCTTTTGCTGAATCATTAAATATGATTACTGATTTTACAACAGTAGCAATAGCATTACCAGGTTACTCTAATTCAACAACTAATAGCTTTCCAAGTTTAGATAATGATGAAATTAAAAATTTAGCAGCAAAAAGAGAGTATGTTGAGTTTGTTGCAAAAGTTATACAAAAACTTAAAGAAAAGTATGATGTTGAGACTATAAACTTTATTGGTCACTCTGCAGGTGCAATGATTGGAGCAACTATTACAGGTTTATACCCAGAGTTAATAAATAATATTGCTTTAGCTGGTGGAAGATATGATATTCATGAAGTATCAGATGCTAAAGATTTGATTTCTGCTATTGATGTAATTGATGACATTTCAAAAGAAACTAAGATTTTACTTATTTATGGTACTGAAGATAAAATCTCTAAACCAGAAGTTACAAAAAGCTTTTATAAATTAGCAAAAGATAAAGGATTATTAGTTAAGCTAATTGAGGTAAAAGGTGCACCACATCTTGATTTAGATATGCATGATACATCAGTTGAAGCAATAACAGAACTACTTGAACAATAAAAAAAGACTCAATTGAGTCTTTTTTTCTCCTTTTACAAAAATAAAATTCAATCTTAGGAAATCTTACCATGAATAAAAAAACACAAATTGTATTTAATCTAAATAACTTTTTGCTATCTATTTCAAATGCTCTTGATTATAAGGCAAAAGAGTATTTAAATACATCTTTAGGGCATTCTAAAAGAGTTGCTTATATTAGTTTGAAAATCGCAAATGAATTAAATTTATCTAATGAAGATAAATTTGATTTATGTGCATATAGTCTTTGTGCTAATTTAGGTTTATATGAATCAAAGAGTATTTCAAAAGAGTTTTGTGAACTATCTCAAGAGTACTGTGATAAGTTGCCTTTTCAAAATCAGAAAAATTATATTTTAAAATATAGTCATGAAAAGATAGATGGAAGTGGTGTTTTTGGTTTAAAAAATGATGAGATACCACTATTTTCTCAAATTTTATCTTTTGCAAACTTATTAGATATTAATTTTGATTTATCAAATAATAGTTTGGAAAATATTAAAAAGATAAATGAATTTATCAAGACAAATTCAGGAGTTCTTTTTAAAGAAGAGTTTGCAAACTACTTTTTAAAATATAGTGCTAATACAAGTTTTTGGTTAGATTTACAAAATGAAAATGAGATACTTTTTTTCATCTTTTCAAACTTACTTGACTACTCAAAAGTATTAAATTTTGATGAGCTTCTAGATATAACTTGTATCTTTGATAAAATAGATTCAAAGAACAGTGAGCTTTTAGTTATTTTAGAGAAAGTTGTAGATTATTATGGATTTGAGTATAAAGATAAAATGACTCTATTAATAACAGCATCTTTAAGTAAATTAGGTAAATTTACTATACCTTCATCAATATTAAATAAGAAAAATAGACTAGAAGATTACGAGTATGAATTAGTAAAGTCTTACCCATATTATAATAAAAAGTTTTTAAGTAACATCATAGGTTTTAATGATATTAGTATTTGGGCTAGTAAAGTTCAAGAAACACTTGATGGTAAAGGTTATCCATACTCTTTTGAAGCAAAAGACTTAAGTTTAAAAGAAAGAGTTTTATCTTGTGCAATTATTTATAGTTCTCTAATTGCAAATAAACCTTATAGAGAAGCTTATTCTCATAATAAAACTATTGAAATAATGAAAGGTATGGCTTCAAATAACAAAATTGACTTAACGGTAGTAAAAGATTTTGAAAATATTTTAGAATAAGATATAGATAAACTTGACATTTTATTATTTTAGAGGCTATTATAAACTAGTTTATAATAAGGGTGGTTCATGTTTTCGAATTTAACGATTAAAGCAAAGCTATTAATGCTTGCTTTATTTACAATTTTGGTTGTTTCAAGTGTTGTGGCTATTGAATCAATTTATTCAATTAACAAGTTTTCCAAGCAGAATATGCAAAAGTATCAAGAAGAGGCTTTTGCTAAAAAAGAAGAAGAATTAAAGAACTATGTTTCTTTAGCTATGAAAACCGTAAATGCTTATCATAAAAGAACTTCAATAGATAAGATTAAATTAGAAGTGCAAGATCATCTAAAAGATCAAACTGACTTTATTTTCTCAATATTAAATGGGGAATATGAAAAACATAAAAATACTCTCTCTCAAGAAGAATTAAAACTTAGATTAAAAACTATTGTTGAAGAGTCTAGGTATGGTAAAAATGGATACTTCTGGATTAATGATACAGATGCTGTTATTGTAATGCATCCTATAAAGCCTCAATTAAATGGTAAAAACCTTTATGAGTATAAAGACAAGGGTGGAAAACAAATATTCAAAGAGTTTGCAAGTGTTGCAAAATCAAATGGTGATGGTTTTGTAGATTATGTATGGCCTAAACCTGGTTTTGAAAAGCCCCAGCCAAAAGTTTCTTATGTAAAACTATTTAAACCTTTTAATTGGGTTGTAGGAACAGGTGCTTATGTAGATGATGTATCAGCAAAAATAAAAAAAGAAGCTTTAGCTACTATAAATAAAATGAGATATGGTAAAAATGGATACTTTTGGATAAACGATACTCATCCAAAAATGGTAATGCATCCTATTAAACCAAGTTTAGATGGTAAGGATTTATCAAATATAACAGATAAAGATGGTAAGTACTTATTTAAAGAGTTTGTAGAAGCTTCAACAAAGAATCAAAATGGTGGAATGGTTCCTTATTTATGGCCAAAGCCAGGATTTGATAAACCACAAAGAAAATTTTCTTATGTTCAGTTATTTGAGCCTTGGGGATGGGTAATAGGAACAGGTGCTTATGTTGATGATATTGAAGCTGATATTATAAAGATGAAAGAAAAAACAAAAAATGAGATAAATGAAATTATTAAAAATATAGTAATATTTTCTTTAATAGCAATTGTAGTTATGTATTTGATTTACTCATATTTTGTAAGAAGAACGATTGTTAAGCCTATAGATAACTTAAATGATGCAATTTTAAAAATGAGTGATCCTAATTCTAAAAGTGAGCAAATTACGCTTGATTCTAAGGATGAGTTTGGAAAATTAGTTTCAAGTTTTAATAAATATATTAAAAAACTAATTGATCAATCAAATGAAGACTCAAAAGTTATTAAAGAAGTTGATGATGTTATTACAAAAGTAAATAATGGTTTTTATGTTTATAAAATAGAACAAAGTTCATCTAACCCACAAATTAGAAGTTTAAGAGACTCTATTAATACTATGATTGATAAAACAAATGAGAATTTAGTTAAATTAAATAATGTATTAATAGAGTATGGAAACTCAAACTTTAAAGCTTCGTCAAATAGTAAAGCAATTGATACAAATGGAATTATTGCATCTATTGATTCAAGTACGAAATTAATTGGAAGAAGTGTATCTGAGTTTTTATCTATGATTACAGCTAGTGGTAAAAAGTTAAATGATGATACTAAGATTCTATCTCAAAGTGCAGCTAGTCTATCTTCTTCTGCAAATCAGCAAGCAGCATCTTTAGAGGAAACAGCTGCGGCAGTTGAGCAAATCACATCAATTATTAAATCAAATGTTGAAAAAGTAAATAAGATGTCAACCTTAGCAACTCAACTTCAAAAATCTTCTTCTACAGGAGAAAGATTGGCTTCTAAAACAACAAAATCAATGGATGAAATAGATGAGCAAGTAAATTCAATTAATGAAGCAATTACAGTAATTGACCAAATTGCATTCCAAACAAATATTCTTTCACTTAATGCAGCCGTTGAAGCAGCAACAGCAGGTGAAGCTGGAAAAGGATTTGCAGTTGTAGCCCAAGAAGTAAGAAATCTTGCAAATAGAAGTGCTGATGCTGCAAAAGAGATTAAAGAGATTGTTGAAAAAGCTACTTCAAAAGCAAATGAAGGTAAAGACATTGCAAATGAAATGATAAGTGGTTACACAACATTAAATGAAAAAGTATATGAAACTATTAAACTAATAGAAGATGTTACACAAGCTAGTAGTGAAGAGGAAAAAGGAATTATTCAAATCAATGATACTATTAATGATTTAGACCAAGCTACGCAAGAAAATGCAAACTCTGCTACTACAATTAGTAATCTTGCAATTGAAGTTAGTTCTTTATCTGATAGTTTACTAAAGGTTGCAAAAAGAGCTCAATTTAATGAGTATTCAAATGAAGAGATTGCTGATATTGATTTAGTTTATAAAATCTCTGAACTGAAAAATGACCATATTAAATTTAAAAATGAAAACTTTGAAAAAGTAGGTAGCTCTAAAACTTCATGGAAAGTAAAAACATCACATGAGTGTAAGTTTGGTAAATGGATAATTGAAGAAGAATCAAAAAATAAGGCTTTTACTAAAACTTCAAACTGGACTAATCTAAAAGCTGAACACAATAAAGTTCATGCTTTAGTTCAAGAGTATGTAGATGTTAATGCTAATGATTTAACTAACAATCAAAGGTTAAAAGATATAGCAACAAATTTAGAACACTCTATGCAAAATGTATTCTCTTCTTTAGACCAAATTAAAAAAGAGAATGATGTAAAATCTATAATTACAAATAATCCAAAACAAAACAATGAACCTGCCCTTGTAGATACTCCAAATAAGAATTCATTTACTACATCTTCTAACGATGATTGGGAAAGCTTTTAAAAGCTTTCCTTCTTTTTAATTTTAACTTTTATATTTATGGCAAAATTCGCTATAATTCCAGATTTTAGAAAATATATACAATTGATAAATATTATTAAAGGAATTTTATGAGCGAAAAAGTAGAGCTACTTTCCCCCGCAGGGAATTTAGAAAAATTAAAAATTGCTATTAACTATGGTGCTGATGCTGTTTATGCTGGTGTTAGTCACTTCAGTTTAAGAATTAGAGCTGGAAAAGAGTTTACATTTGAAACTTTTAAAGAGGGAATTGATTATGCACATGCTAGAGGTAAAAAAGTATATGCAACTATTAATGGTTTCCCTTTTAATAATCAAATAGACTTACTTAAAAAACATATTGAAAAAATGGCTGAATTAAAACCAGATGGTTTTATTGTAGCTGCACCAGGAGTTGTAAAACTTTGTAGAGAAATTGCACCAGAGATTGATGTTCACTTATCAACTCAAGCAAATGTACTTAACTATCTAGATGCAAAAGTATATTGGGATTTAGGTGTAAAAAGAATTGTTGTAGCAAGAGAAATTTCACTTAAAGATGTTAAGCAAATTAAAGAGCATTTACCTGATATGGAAATCGAGATTTTTGTACATGGTTCTATGTGTTTTGCATACTCTGGTAGATGTTTAGTATCAGCAGTACAATCAGGAAGAGTACCAAATAGAGGTTCATGTGCAAATGACTGTAGATTTGAATATACTTTATATGCAGAAAGTACAAACCAAAATACACTATTTAGATTAGAAGAAGAACCAGGTGTTGGAACTTATATTTTTAATTCAAAAGATATGAACTTAGCATCACATATTCAAGAAATCTTAGATTCAGGTGCAGTTGATTCACTTAAAATTGAAGGTAGAACAAAATCACCTTACTATGCAGCAGTTACAGCTAATGCATATAGAGAAGCAATTGATGATTATTATGCAGGTGAATTTAAACCAGAAAAATATCAAAGAGAACTACACACAACTAAAAACAGAGGATTTACTGATGCTTATTTAGTACATAGACCATTTGAAAAAACAACAACTCAAAACCATGAGTATGCATTGTCAAAAGGTTCTTATGAAGTAAGTGGATTAGTAACTGAAGATGAACAACACTTTATGTGTAAATACAAAATCTACCCAGGTGATGATGTAGAGATTTTTGCTCCAAGAGGCGCAGTTATTGAAGAGTGTGATAATGAAATTGGAAAAATCTTCAAAAAAGAAGATGGTCTTTATTATGTAAACTTTAATAAGATTTTAACTGAAACAAATAAAGAGTTAGATTCTGTTCACAGTGGAAATACTAATAAAATTCAATTACCAGGGAAATTACCTTACTTAACTATGTTAAGAGTAGAAAATACTGAAGAGGTTTAGTTTTTAAATAGATGATTTTTTTTAGAGTTACTCAAAATATCAATGTTAAAACAACAGATGGCAGTTTAGTTAAATATTTTAAATTTAAAACGCCATCTGATTTAAATAATGAAACAGCATATATTACTACATATGATGATTTTGAAGATTTAAAAACAGTGTTTAAAAGTGTTGATGCTAAGTTGTATCATGCCAGACTTTTAAAAGAAGAAAAAATTAGAGAATTAGAGGACTTTCCTATTGAATTAGGAATCTCTAATGAAAACGAATACTTAAACTTTGTATCTTACAAAGAAAAAACAAATAATTATTTTATTCAAGATGAATCAAAAGTAGAGTCATTTTTACAAGAAAATGAGAGTGTTGATTTATTTAAACAGTTAAAAGTAAAAGAAAAAAAAGTAAATGTTGCATTTATCGGAAGTTTAGGACATACAATAGGACAAATGATTTGTTCATGTGCTGCACTTAGAATTTTCTATAATAAACTAAAAGAAGTCTACGATGAGGTATTATTTGATATTTATTTAAATGCTTCAAATAATACTTATTTTTCAAGAGATAAACAAATATATTCAAATCAAGATTTCATAAATAATGTTTATCCTCTTAGTTTAAATGTAAAAAGATTTTGCACTTATGATTATTTTGTTGATAATAGCATGGTAAGTAAAAATTCAAGCTATTATCATGAATTGAACTGTGTAGATGCATGGCTGTATAAATTTGGAATTGATTACAAAAAAGTTAATGACTTTGAAAAGTATAATCAAATTGATATTAGTAAGGTAAGTGTTAGTGATGAATTAAAGCAAAAACTTTTTGATTTAAAATCAAAAGGTAAACTATTACTTTATCATCCTTATTCTGCTGATCCTAAAAAGAGTATACCTCAAGAGTATGCTATAAAATTTTTGAAAAAACTATTAAAAAAATGCGAAGACTATTTAATTGTTACAACTTTAACAATTGATTCAAAAATAAAAGATGATAGGCTTATTAATTTAAATAAAGACTCTCAAACTTTTAAAGATTTAACATACATAGTATCATGTGGTTGATTGTATGGTTACAACTCATACTTCTACAATGCATTTAAGTGATGCATTTATGATTCCTACTGTTGTTATATCTACAAGTCCTAAAATTGAAGAAGAGATCAAGTACTATAACTATGTAAAAGCAATAAAAATTGAAGATAGTTCAAAGAGTATGTCTAAATTTATTTTTGAAAATGATTCTTTAACTTTTTACAGATTTGAATCTTGGAAAAATCTCAAAGTAAGTAAGATTATCAAACTATTAGAAACATTTTGATATAATCTTACACTTTATGAAATAGACTATTTATCTTATAGACTTCACCTTGATAAATAGACTACTTCTTTTAAAATATACAAAACAAACAATCAAAAGCATCGATGTAATAAAGTAAACTATCTATTGTTAGATCTATGGTTTTGAAAATTAAGGTTAGGGAAGTTAAGTTAATGGTTACATTTTCACAAATTCTATTAAAACTACAAGAGTTCTGGGCTAAACAAGGTTGTAATATTGTTCAACCTTATGATATTCCAGCAGGTGCAGGAACATTCCATCCAGCAACACTTTTAAGAAGTTTAGATTCAACTCCTTGGAGTACAGCATATGTTGCTCCAAGTAGAAGACCAACTGATGGAAGATATGGTGAAAATCCAAATAGACTTGGAGCATATTATCAGTTTCAAACATTAATAAAACCAAGTCCAGATAATATTCAAGATTTATATTTACAATCTTTAGAGTATTTAGGATTAGATTTATCTAAACATGATATTAGATTTGTTGAGGACAACTGGGAATCACCAACTCTTGGAGCATGGGGTCTTGGATGGGAAGTATGGCTTGATGGTATGGAAGTTACTCAGTTTACTTATTTCCAACAAGTAGGTGGTCTTCCTTGTGATCCTGTTGCAGTTGAGATTACTTATGGTACTGAAAGACTTGCAATGTATTTACAAGGTGTTGATTCTGTATTTGATATTGTATGGAATGAAAATGACTTTGGAACAACAACTTATGCTGATGTTCACAAAGAAGGGGAGTATGAATTTTCTAAATATAACTTTGAAGTAGCTAATACAGATATGTTATTTAGACATTTTGATGATGCGTTCAATGAGTGTAAATCTTGTTTAGAAGCAGGACTTCCTTTACCTGCATATGATCAATGTATGATAGCTTCACATGCATTTAATACTTTAGATGCAAGAAAAGCAATTTCTGTAACTGAGAGACAAAACTATATCTTAAAAGTTAGAGAACTAGCTCAAGGGTGTGCTGTTTTATATAAAGAACAAGAAGTTCAAAGATTACAAAAAGTTGATAGTGATGCTGCTAGAAAAGCTTTAGCTAATTTAAAAGAGAATAATCCAGAACTATTTGCATAGGATAAGAACTTGAAAGTAAAAGATATTTATAACTATTTAAATGAAGTGTCACCTTTTGAATTACAAGAAAAATGGGATAATTCAGGTTTATTAGTAGGTTCAATGGAAGATGAAGTTAAAGCAGTACATATTAGTATTGATTTAGATGAAGCTTTAGTTGAACAAATTGAAGAAAATAGTTTAATTATTACTCATCATCCACTTATTTTTTCAGGATTAAAAAGAGTTAATTATGACTCTTATAGTACAAAAATATTAAAGCAATTAATTAAAAAAGATATAGCTTTAATATCAATGCATACAAATATAGATAAAACTCATTTGAATAAATATGTAGTAAATGAAGTTTTAGGTTTTGATGTTTTAAATAGTGAAGAGTTTATATCTTATGCAAATATAGATATGAATTTTGAAGATTTAGTAAAGTATGTATCTACTAAATTAAATCTTAAAACAACAAAAGCAGTTAAATGTAGTGAAGAGATTAAAAAGATTGCTATTGTTACAGGTGCAGGAATGTCATTATTAAATGAAGTTGATGCTGATTGTTTTCTAACAGGAGATATAAAATATCATGATGCAATGGAAGCAAAAGCTAGGGGAATTTCTTTAATTGATATAAGACATTATGAGAGTGAAAGATTTTTTAGTGACCTTTTAGAGTCGCTACTTTCAGAATATTTGAAAAAAAATGAATTAAAAGCTATAATAACAGCTTCAAAAAATCCATTTGAGTTTTTTAAACAAGGAGAAACGGTTGAATAAGTATTTACAGGATCTAATCAAGTTATCAAAATTTGATAAAGCTATTAGTATGTTTGAGCCTAAAATTGAGAATGAAAAGGCTAAACTAGCAACATTTATTGAAACAGCAGAGTCTATTAAGAAATCAATAAATGATATTTATTTAGAGATTGATGAAATCAAATCTAAAAGAACAAAAAACAATATTCACTTAGCAGAATTAAAATCTAAGTTAGAAGATATCTCAAAGAAAAATAAAGATATTCAAACTGAAAAAGAGTTAAAAGCTTTACAATTAGAAGAAGAAATTGCTAAAGAGCAAATCTCTTTTGCAAATGAAGAGATTGAAAGACTTGATACTTTAGCAAGTGCTAAAGAAGAAGAGTTAAAAGAACTTCAAGAAAAACTTGCTGAAGAAGAAGAGTCTATTAAAGATATTCAATTAGCAGTTGACAATACTATTGAAGAGATTAACAAAGAAAGAAATGTAGTTTACCAAGAAAGAAGTGAATTATTAGAAAAATTTGATAATAAAATTTTAACTTTCTATGAAAAAATTAAAAGATGGGCAAAAGATTCAGCTGTAGTTCCTGTAAAAAAACAAGCATGTTATGGATGTTATATGAAAATCAATGATAAAACATATGCAGAAGTAATTAAATCAGAAGAGATTATCAACTGTCCACATTGTGGAAGAATTTTATATAAAGAAGATGAAACTGAAGAGGCTTAATTTGAGCCTTTTTAGTATATTCTATTACATATTACTATTAGTAATATATATACTTGCATTACCTTATTTAGTTTATAAATCAAGAACAACAAAATACAAAGAAGCAATTCCCGCAAAGTTTTTTTTAAAGAATAATAGAAGATTTCAAGAGAATGGTATTTGGTTTCATTCATGTTCAATGGGAGAAACAAAAGCAATTAAACCTTTACTAGACAGGTTTAAAGATAATGCTAATATTTCTGTAATAACAAATACAGGATTTGAAGAAGCATTAAAGAGTACTTCTAGAGTTAGATATTTACCTTTTGAGATTTTTTTACCTTTTTGGGTTAATCGTCAAAAAGTTTTAGTTGTAATGGAAGCTGAACTTTGGTATATGATGTTTTTATGTGCAAGAGCAAGAGGTGCAAAGACTTTTTTAATAAATGCAAGAATCTCTGATAAATCATATAACTCTTATAAGAGATTATCTTTTTTTTATAAGAGAGTTTTTGAAAATATTGATAAAGTATTTGCACAAAGCCAAATAGATAAACAAAGACTTGAGTCACTTGGTGCAAAAAATGTTGAAGTTATAGGAAATATTAAATTAGCTCAACTGCCTAAAGTTGAAAATATTTTTAATAAATTAGATGAAAATGTTATAACAGCAGCAAGTACACATGAAAATGAAGAAGAGTTAATATTAAACTCTTATGATAAATCTTATGGAAAATTGTTAATAGTACCAAGACATCCTGAAAGATTTGAAAAAGTTGATAACTTAATTAAAGAGTTTATAAAAAATAAAAATATTTCATATCATAAATTTTCTTCTAAAGAGAACTTTGAATCTGATATAATACTAGTTGATAAAATGGGTATTTTAAATGAGATTTTTGCAATATCTAATACTGTAATATTAGGTGGTGCTTTTGAAAAAATAGGTGGTCATAACCCAGTTGAACCAGCATTTTTTTCATGTAAGATAATTAGTGGTAAAAATATATTTAACCAAAAACCTCTATTTGAATGTGTTGAGAATTACTATTTGATTGAAAATGAACAGTTAGGTGAGTATTTAAAAAAATTAGATACTTTAAAAGAATCACAATTAACTAAAATAGGTTCGATAGAACCTATAATAAAGGAAATAAATGTCAACTTATGATAAAGCATATAAAGTATTAGCAAAACAAGAAAAAATTTCAAACTCAAAAGCTAAAGATTTAATTGATAAAGGTTTAGTAAAAGCAGATGGAAAAAAAGTTGTAATTGCAAGAGGTGAAATTAGTATAGATACTAAATTTACAGTTAAAAGACCAGCAGAAGTAAAAGTTATTTTTCAAGATGATGATATTTTAGTTGTTGATAAACCTGCATTTTTAACAGCAGATGAAGTATCTAAAAAATTTCCAGAAGCAATTTTATTAAATAGACTTGATAAAGAGACTTCTGGTGTAATGATGTTTGCTAAAAATGAAGAGTTTAGAAGAAAAGCTGTTAAAGAATTTGCAGCAAATAGAGTTTATAAAGAATACATTGCTATTGTTGATGGTAGAGTAGTTGATGAAATAGAAATAGATAAACCAATTTTAACTACAAGAGAAAGAAAAGGTAGTGCAAAATCTAAAATTGATACAAAAAAAGGTAAACCAGCAAAAAGTACAGTTTATCCTATGCTTGTTGAAGGTAAAAAATCAAAAGTTAAAGTAGTAATTGAAACAGGTAGAACTCATCAAATCAGAGTACATTTAAACTCAGTTGGTTTACCAATTATTGGTGATGCTATTTATGGAAAAGTAGCTCCTAATATTAATAGAGTATTACTTCACTCAAAGAAAACAAAAATCTTTGATTATGAGTTTGAAGCTAAAGAGCCAAGAGAATTCAATGTTTATGAGTTTAATTAAAAATTAAGTTTATAAAAAAGTGATAAAAAACAAAAAATCCCATTTTATGGGATTTTTAGCCTAATAATTAAAAACTTATTTCTGAAATAAAACTTAAAATACTACAAGTTTAAACTTAATCAAAGTATTTTAAAAGTATAATCCACAAAATTTAAAATCATGGAGTTCCATTTTGTTTGATTCAATAACCGGTTCAATAAGAAGTGCAGTTAATAAAATAAGACATAAAGATGATGCTGCTTCATTAAAAAAAGCAGTAACTGAATTAAGAAAATCTTTATTAAAATCTGATGTTCATCATAAAACAACTAAAGAGTTAGTAACTGCTGTTGAAATTGAAACAAAGAAAAATGGAATAGGACAAGATTCATTTTTAAATGCATTAAAAGACGAATTAACAAAACTTTTAACTACTGAAGGTAATCAAGGTTTTGTATTCTCTAATACTCCTCCAACAACGATTTTAATGACAGGACTTCAAGGTTCAGGTAAAACAACTACTACAGGTAAATTAGCTAACTACTTAAAACAAAGAAAGAAAAAAGTTTTAGTGGCAGCAGCCGATTTACAAAGACTTGCAGCGGTTGAGCAGTTAAAACAAATTGCAGCACAAATTGAAGTTGATGTTTACTTTGATGATAATGAAAAAGACCCTGTTAAAATTGCAATAGCTGCACAAGAAAAAGCAAAAGCTGAACATTATGATGTTTTATTAGTGGATACAGCAGGTAGACTTGCAATTGATGAAGAGTTAATGCTTCAACTAAAAAATGTTAGAGATGCAATTAAAGTAGACGAAATTTTCTATGTTGCTGACTCATTAACAGGTCATGATGCAACTAAAACAGCAACTACATTTAAAGAAAAAATTGGAATTGATGGTGTAATTTTATCTAAATATGATGGTGATACAAAAGGTGGAGTTGCCTTATCTATTTCTCATCAAGTAGGTGTTCCTTTAAGATTTGTTGGTATTGGTGAAAAAATGCCTGATCTTGAAGTATTTATCCCAGATAGAATTGTATCTAGATTAATGGGTGCAGGGGATATTGAAGGTCTTGCTGAAAAAACTTCTGCTGTTATTGATGAGAAAAAAGCAAAAGAAGTAACTAAGAAAATCAAAAAAGGTGAATTTAACTTTAATGACTTCTTAGATCAACTTGCAATGATGAGTAAATTAGGTTCTATGAAATCTATCATTGGAATGATTCCTGGTCTTTCTCAAATGGCAGGTCCTCTAAAAGATATGGACTTTGAAAACTCAGATGAGATCAAGAGAATTAAAGCATTAATTGGTTCTATGACTCCTAAAGAGAGAGAACAACCAAGCCTAATGAATGCATCAAGAAAGAAAAGAATTGCAAAAGGTTCTGGTCTATCAGAAATGCAAGTAAATAAAATTTTAAAGCAATTTAAAAATGCTTCTAAAATGGCAAAGAAACTTTCATCAAAAGGTGGAATGAAAGGTCTTCAAAATATGATGTCTCAAATGGGACCTGGTGGGATGCCAAAAATCCCTAGATAACAAATACTTAATAGTATTGAGCTGTGAACTTTGTGGAGTTTAGAATTCAATACTATAAATAGTAAACAAATTAAAGGAAAAAACATGACAGTAATTAGATTAACTAGAATGGGTAGAAACAAAAAACCATTTTACAGAATCGTTGTAACAGACTCAAGAAAAAGAAGAGATTCAGGATGGATTGAATCAATTGGTTACTTCAACCCAGTTGCAGAGCCAAAAGTATTAAAATTAGATGAAGAAAGATATAACTACTGGTTAAGTGTTGGTGCTAAACCATCTGAAAAAGTTAAAAAATTAGCTGCAAAATAGTTCATCGAGATAAGTAATGATTACTAAATTTATAGAAAACTACGCAAAGTTAATTGTTAGTGAACCTAATGATATTAAGGTTCATAAAGAGATGATTGATGATACTTTTGCTGAAATTACAATAGTTTCTAATAGTGTTGATATTGGTAAACTTATTGGTAAAAATGGAAATATGATTAATGCTTTAAAAACTATGGCAAATGGTTGTAAAGCTAAAGATGGAATTTCTTATAAAATTCAAGTTGTATCAAAGTAGTTTTCTATGAATGATAAGATTTACGTAGCAAAGCTTGGAAAAGCAGTGGGTCTAAAAGGTCATTTAAGACTTTTTATAGACTCAGACTTCCCTGAACAGTTTAAAAAAGGTTCAGAGTTTATTACTAATAAAAAAACAACACTTGTAGTTAAAGAGTATAATTCAAATAGAGATTTAATTCAATTTGAAAACTATGAAGATGTTGAACTTGCAAAAAAACTTACTAATCAACAACTATTTTCAACATTAGAACAAACTAGACAAAATTGTGAATTAAAAGAGAATGAGTTCTTTTGGTTTGATTTAGTAGCTTGTAAAATCGTAGAAAATGGCTTAGTATTAGGTGAAGTAGTTGAACTTCACAGATATCCTGCTAGTGATTATTTAGAGATTAAAACATCTGAAGAACTAGTAAAGAAACAGTTACCAAAAACATTTTTACTTCCACATATTTTTGATACTTATATATTAAATGTTGATATTGAGAATAAGATTATTGAAGTAAAAGATGCTTATGTTATATTAGAAAACTCTTAAAAGAGTTTTACTAATAATTACATCTTTTATCAAACTCTTCTTTTGTTAGCTCAACTTCATATGAATTTGAGAAATTATTACTACTTAACTTTTTAAATACTTCTGCTCTATCATCACTATTATCAAAAGGTCCATAATAGATTTCAATATTATTAAAGTCATCTCTACATAATAGTACATCATGGTGAATTGTAAGTATTTTATCAAGGTAGTCTTTATATAGTTCACCTTTTATTTTCGCTACATTAATTAAGTTTATAAATTCAGATGAATTGTTTTCTACTTTTATTTCTTCTTTTTGTATCATTTCATTTTGCATATTAGAAGAGTCGTTATTTGACATTTCTTGTTCTTTTTTATTCTCTTCATGTTTTATAGTATTTTCGATTTCCATTTGAGCTAAAATAAGCTTTTCTCTTTCAACTTCTAAAATCTCTTTTTCTCTAAGCATCTCTTCTTTTAATGATTTAGCTTGTTCTTTTAGTTGTTCTAATTCGTTTTTCTGAATTTCTAGTTTCTCTTTTTTTGATTGTAGTAGTTCTTTTTCTTTTGTTAATTCTTCTTCTTGTAATGCAAGTTTTTGTTTATACTCTTCTTTTTCTTTTTCTAGCATCTGTTTTTGTTCTTCAATTTTATCTTGTTCTTTTTTTGCTAGTATGTCTTTGTTTGTCAATTTTGATAGTTCTTTATTTAAATTATCAGTATTTACATCTTTTAAACTAAACTTATAATCTTCTTGTTTTACTATAATTTTCTTTTCTTGTTTTTGCATTTCTTTGGGTTCTTCTTTTGGTTCTTCTGGATCAAAGAAACCAATAAGATATAAAATTAGACCAATAATAAGTAGTAATACTAAAAAACCAATTACACCAAATAAAATAAGTTTTACTTTATTTGTTTCCTTCTTCTTTTTGAAGTTAGGTTTTTCATCTTCTTTTGAATCAGTAGAAGCATCTTGCTCATTAGAATTTACTTCTTTATTTTCATCAGGGGCTGCGTTATTAGTATCTGAGTCTTGCTGATTCTCATCTTCTAAAGTTAATTCTAATTCTTCTTCTTTTACTTCTTCTGCCATTAGTCACTCTTTTTTGAATATTTTCTTTTTTCTTTTTGTCTAGCTAATATTTTTTCTTTATTTTTAAGATAATATTGCCGTCGGTATTCTCTTAATTCTTCTTTTTTCTTTTCTCTGTACTCTTTATCATATTCAAGTCTTTTTTCTTTATTCTCTTCGTAGTACTCTTTCTTTTTATCTTTGTATTCATTTATTTTAGCAATAATTAGCTCTTTTCTATTATCAACATGAGCTTTTTGAACTTTGGCAATCTCTTTTATTTTATTAGCAAAATTTAAATCATTTAATTCATTTTCGTAATCAATGATTTCTCTTTTCTTTTTTGCTTTATTTTTTAGATAGTACTCTCTTTTTTTTCTTTTATGTGCTAAAAATTTCTCTTCTCTAAGTCTTTTTAATTCACTTAAATCCATAACTTATTTGATTACCTATCTTTTTAACCTATTTACTGTATCTAACATACCATCAGTAGTCGTAATTGCTTTTGAATTAGCTTCATAAGCTCTTTGTGCAGTAATTAAATCAACCATTTCATTAACTAATTTTACATTTGATAACTCAATCATACCTTGTCTTGTATTACCAAATTGTTCCGTTGTAGGATTACCTGTGATAACTGCTCCTGAAGCTTCAGTTTCTTTAAAAAGCGACTCTCCCATTGGTGCTAGTCCTGCTGGGTTTATAAAGTCTGCAATTTCAATTCTTCCTAAATTTACAATTTCTTCAGTTTGTGGATTTGTAGCTGTTACAGTTCCATCTTTTCCAACTGTTAACTTAACTACATTATCAGGTACTACAATTTGAGGTGATAGCTCATAACCATTACCATTTACAATTGTACCTTCTGCATTTAATTTAAAAGTACCATTTCTTGTGTAAGCTGTTTCACCACTTGGAAGTGTAATTTGAAAGAAACCTTTCCCTTCAATTGCAATATCTAAAGGATTTGATGTAAGTTTTAAATCACCTTCAGTAAAGTTTTTTTGTACACCTGAAATTCTTACACCAAGACCAACATCAATACCAGTAGGATTTAAAGTTGTTTGCGAAGTTTGTCCAGCTGTATAGTTTAAAGTTTCGTACATTAAGTCTTGAAATTCTGCTCTGTCTTGTTTAAAACCAGTTGAGTTTACATTGGCAATATTATTTGAAGTAACATCAATTTGATGTTGCATAGAATTCATACCTGTTGCAGCAGTGTAAAGTCCTCTTATCATAGAATTTCCTTTAGAGTTTTAGATTATAAGTTATTATATTTTAAGAACAATTAAAAAAAGATAAATCTATGTGGTTATTTATCAGTTTAGATTAAGTGGATATTTAAAACAAATTATATATAATAATCAATAATTGAATATTAATAAAGATTAAAAGGGTTGTATGATGAGAATTCTAATAGTTGATGATAGTTCTACTATGAGGAGAATTATTGGTAATGTTGTAATGCAGTTAGGTTTTGCGAAAGATGATTTTGATGAGGCTGAAGATGGTGTAAAAGCTTGGAAACTTTTAGGGGAATCTCACTACGATGTAATTCTAACTGACTGGAATATGCCTAATATGAATGGTTTAGATTTAGTTAAGAAAGTTAGAGCAGAAGGTGCTCATCAAAAAACTCCTATTATCATGATTACAACTGAAGGTGGTAAAGGTGAAGTTATTACAGCTTTAAAAGCTGGAGTTAATAATTATATTGTAAAACCATTCAATGCAGAAGTTTTAAAAGAAAAGCTTGATGGGGTATTAAAAAAATAATTTATAAGGCATTATTATGAGTATGAGCCAAGAAGAAATTGAAGCATTAATGAATGGACTTGATATTTCTGATGATGAAAATGAATCTGCAGAGTCTTCGGACACAACTGTTGATACTAGTGAAATAGATGAGTTAATATCTCAAACACAAAGTGAAGAGAAAACTTCTGTACCAGAAGAGGTACCTGTTGAACCAGCAGAACCAGAAGTATCTTCAAATGAAACAGTTGACAATGATGATATTGATGCACTATTAAGAGATTTTGATAATTCATCTGAAAATATAAGTACTGATGACATTTTAGATGATTTAGAAACAAATATTTCTAGTGATGACACATCATCTGATGATGATATTGATGCTCTTTTATCGCAAATTGATGGTATTAAAGAAGATGAACCTGTTGAGAGTCCTAAACCCGAAGTTAAGGAACAAAATAACCCTGTTGATGCTGATAAGATAGTTAGGGATTGGACAGATACTAAAATAAATGAAGGTGTAATTCCACTACCAGCTGAAAGAGATACAAAAGTTGTAAATCAGTTAAATCAAGTAGCAAATGATTCAGAAGAAAAAGTTTCTCAAATCTTTGATGTATTAAGTCTTGGTCTTGATAATAATAATGAATTTAGAACTAAGGTATCAGATATTGAGCAATTTTTAGTTTCTCAAGAAAAACTTTTAAAATCTTTAAATGCAAAATTTCCAAATATAGAAGTTTTCAAACAACATGTACAAAAAGTTGAAGAAGTAAATCAAAGTTTAGAAGCTATGAAAACTATCATGAATGAAGAAGATATGAAAATTTTCGAAGCTATGGAACTAATGCAGTTTAATGATATTAATAGACAGAAAATCGAAAGAGTAATGTCTGTAATTAGAAAATTATCACTTTACTTAAATAATCTTTTTGAAGATGAGTACACGGATCAAGAAATAGCTGTTGCTAAACATATTCATGGAGATGAAGGTGAAGTTTTAATAGGTGAAGACCTAGATAAATTAATTGAAGAATTTGGAAAGTAAGGATATTTAATGAATCAAGGAACATACCCACTTGCTGCATCTATGATTAATCAAATCAATAGGTTAGATCAGATTAGTAATAACTTAGCAAATGTTAATACAAATGGTTTTAAACAAGAAGGGTTAACTGAAACTACTTTTAATCATTATTTACAAAGAGCAAAAGATGAAGGTTTCGTTCCTACAAAAATTAATGAAGTTACAAATAATATACCTAAAATTGATGCAAAATTTATAAATGGTGAAATGGGACCTATTACACCAACTGGTAATAATTTAGATTTTGCATTAAGACAACCTGATACATTTTTTAAAATTCAAAATCAAAATGGTGATATTGTTTATAGTAGAGATGGTGCATTTAAAGTATTTGATGGTTTTTTAGTGGATTCAAATGGAAATAACGTATTAAATGCTGATAATGAACCAGTATTAGTAGAAGAGGGATTCCAAAATAATATTGGTGTTGCGCAAACTCCTTATTCTAATCTTCAAAAGCTTGGAAATAATACTTATAAACTAAAAAATGAAGATGATTTAATTTTATATGAAAATAATGATGGTTTATTACAACAAGGTGCTATTGAAAAATCTAATGTAAACTCAGTTACAGCAATGGTTGAACTGATTGATGCACATAGAAGATTTGAGCAATCACAAAAAGCTGTTACAAGTATTGATGAAATAAATTCAAGAGTAATAGATAAAATTGGGAATGATACTAAGTAATGGAAGCAAGTAGCGTAACAAACACTCTTTTTGCACATTTAAATTTTAGAGGTGAAAGACAAAAAGTAATATCAAGTAATATTGCAAATATTAATACGCCTAATTATAAGACTAAAGAACTTGTTTTTGAAGATGAATTATCAAATCAAAAAAAAGAACCAAGATTAGCTTTGGCACAAACAAATGGTCAGCATTTACCAAGCATCAATAATAATTTAAACATGCCTAATCCTAGATTAGTACAAGTGCAAGGTTTAGAAGAACAAAATGATGGAAATAATGTAAATTTAGATACTCAAATGAGTGAAATGTCAAAAAATAAAGTGATTTTTGACGCATTGCAAGCAGCAATTAAAAAAGATTCAAGATTATTTAGATCAGTTATTGAATCATCAGCTAAAAATTAATCAGGATAAATAGTATATGGATCAACTTTTAAAATTTATTAATAATTTAAATGCTGCTCAAAGAGCAGTTATTATAGGAGGATTTTCTCTTTTATTTATATTATTAATAGGTTTATTAGTTTACTCAAATATTAAAGCTGAAGATAAAAAACTTAATTACACAATCGCTTCTAATCTTACAAAATCACAAGTTATGATGGCAAGTAGTGAACTTGAAGCTTCAGGTATCGCTTTTAGTGTTATTGGTTCTGGAAATAACTTGACTTTAAAGACTTCAAAAGAGTTTATTAATATAGCAAAAATAAAACTAGTTACAAGTGAAGCATCTACAAGTAAACATGTAGGTTGGGAAATATTTGAGAAATCTTCATTAGGTACAACTAATTTTGAAAATAAAGTTAAATATTTAAGAGCATTAGAAGGTGAATTATCAAGATCTCTAGAGTCTTTAACAGGTGTATTAAGAGCTAGTGTAAAGATTGCTATTCCAAAAGATACTATTTTTACAGAAAGAAAAACACCTCCTACTGCATCTGCTGTATTGTCATTAAAACCTGGAGTTTTTTTAACACAAAAACAAATTGATGGTATTAAAAACTTTATAGCATCTGCTGTTCCTGATTTAACTCATGAAAATATTAAATTAATTGATCAAGATGGAAGTTTACTTCAAAAATCAAAAGATGATTTAGCAAGCCAAAAATCCTATTCTCAAACAAAATATAAAAAGAAAATAGAAGATGATTATGAAAAAAAGATTGTTGAATTATTAGAACCTTTCGTAGGTCCTGGAAGAGTAGTTGCCAAGGTCTCTGTTTCTTTAGATTTTATTATGCAAGATATTCAAGAAGAGATATATGATCCAGAAGGTACTATTAGGTCTCAGCAGGTTATTGAAAATACAGCTTCTTCAACAGGAAGTCCGGCTGGAACTGGTGGTGCAGCAGGTGTTGATAATAATATTCAAACACCAGGTGGTGCAGCTGGTAATGGTAATAGTAGTTCTAATAGTGAAGGAACTAATACCGTAACAAACTATGAGATCTCAAAAAAGATTATTAAGCAAAAGGATAACAATTATTCTAGAATAAATAGAATTACAGCAGGGGTAACTTTTGATTCAAGTGTTTTAAATGATGTTGAAAATAAAGATGAATTTTTAGCTTCAATTGAATCAATTGTTCAAGATACTATTGGATATGATAGTAAAAGAGGTGATAAAGTTACTGTTAAAGATTTTAAATTTATTGGTGTAAAACCTATTACGGCTGGCGGTGTTCAATTAGATGAAAATGGTAATCCTATTGAAGGTGGTAGTGCCTCTTCTTCTTTAGATACACTTGCAATGGTTAAAACAATTATGAAAGAGTTTAGTGAATATATTCAATATTTAATTGCTGCAATTTTATTATTTGTATTCTATAAAAAATTCATTGTTAATCACGAAGTAGTAATATTAGGTGATGGAACAGCTAAGAAAAAAGATGAAGTAGATGATGAAAATTTAGTTGAAGATATGCTAGGTGATTATGGTGATCAATTTGATAGAGAATCAGCTAGAGGTAGATTAAAGAATAAAATTAAGAGTCAAATTCTAAATAATATAGAAGGTTTAGATGAAGAGTCTGCTGCTAAATATGAAGTATTAGTTGAAGAGTTAGATAAAGAGATTAATACAAACCCAGGGGAAATGGCTTCTATGATTGAACTTCTTTTATCAGAAGGTGATGCAAATTTAAAAGGTAAGAAAAAATAATGGCTGAAAAAAATGATAACCTACATGAAGTTCTAAAAGGGATGTCAATGAAGGATAAGGTTGCAAGATTCTTCGTTCTAATTGGAGAAGAAGCAACTGTTAAAATTTTTCAACATTTACCAAAAAATATAGTAGAAGATATTTCTACTTCAATCACACAAATTAATTCAATTGATAAAGAGACATCTTTAGCTATTTTAGAAGAGTTCCATTTATATACTAGAACAAAAGGTTTTATTAGTTCTGGTGGTTATGATTTTGCTAGGGATATTTTATATAAGTCATTAGGTAAAGGTGAGGCTGATGAAGTTTTAGCTAAATTATCTAGACTTAAGTTAGCATCTCAATCATTCTCTTATTTAGATGCAATTAATCCAAAACAGTTATCAGACTTTATTAAAGACGAATCACCCCATACAATTGCTGTAATATTATCTCATATGGAAGCTCCAAAATCTGCAGAGGTTTTAATGCAATTAGAGGAAGAAGTTAGAGTTAAAGTTACTATGCAAATGGCTACTATTAAGGATGTTTCACCTGATGTAGTAAGAACAATTTCTGTTGTTTTAGAGAAGAAGCTAGAGTCTTTACTTTCTTCTATTGTTGATGTTGGTGGAGTTAAAGTTGTTGCTGATATGTTAAATAGATTAGGTCCAAAATCTCAAGATATTCTTAAAAATATTAACGGTGTTGATACTTCACTTGCAACAAAAATTAAAGAGAATATGTTTGTATTTGAAGATTTATTAAATCTAGATACAGAATATGTAATGAAAATTTTACAAAATGTTGATACGGCAGATGTAGCAGTTGCTATGAAAAATGCTACAGATGAAGATATGGAAAAAATCACAAGTGCTATGTCTCAAAGAGCTAGAGATAGATTTAAAGAAGAGTTTGAAATGCTTAATAAAGTTAAGATTAAAGATATTGAAGCAGCTCAAAGAAAAATGCTTGATGTTGCACAGAAAATGATTGAAGATGGAATAATTGATAGAGAAATGGATGAATAATGGCAAGTAATAATGTTCGATCAAATGCAAAAGTTTTAAATAGTTCAGCTGATGTTCAAAAATATGAATTAGGTAGTTTTGTTAATAACAGTGCTCCAATTCCAGAAGAAGCTCCTCCTTCTCAAGCTGTTTTAGATACAAGAGAATTAAATGGTCATGTGGATCCTGTATTAACAGAAATGAGAAATCTTGCTGCACAAATAAGTCATATATCTGCTAAAGTAGAAAGTATTGAAAATGGTGGAGTTCAAGGAAGAGATATAGATGCACAAGTTGTACAAGCTATCAAAGATTTAAAACACTATGCAGCTTTTTTTGAACAAGCAACATTTCAAATGGAATCAAAACTTTTAAAGACTTCAATTTCAATTGCTCAAAAAATTATTAGTATTGAAGTTGGTGAAAACTCAGCAAAAATTGCAAGACAAACAATTTCTCATCTTTTAGATAAGATTAAAACTGCTTCAAAGGTACAAATACATTTAAATCCAAAAGATTATCAAATGTTAAAAGATCAATTAGCTCTAGAACCATATATTGAACTTAGAGAAGATCCTAATGTTGCACCAGGTGGTGTAGTAATCGCTAGTGATTTAGGTAATTTTGATGGAAATATAGAAGCAAAAGTAGCTTCTATGCTGGAAACTTTAGATACTGTTATTTAATTAGACATTTAGGAGAGTTTTATTTCTTAAAAGTTTATGTTATAATGTATTTAGAATAATATTTTTAAAGTTTGGTCATGGAAATTAGTGAAAGAGATTATGATATATTAGTTGATACGGAAATTACTGTTGATGTAATGTTAGGTAATTCAGATATTACAATAGCAGAGTTTTTGAAATTAGGTGATGGAGATATAATTTCATTAAATAAACCAGCAGGTGCTGGTGGTGATATATATGTAAATCAAAGAATTATTGGTACAGGTGATATTATTGTAATTGATGATAAATTAGCTGTGAGAGTCCAAGATGCGATGGATTCAGACAATGTTGTTAGATATTTCTTTGATGAAAATTTGGCATAGGAGTTAATTATGGCAGTTGATAGTGTTCAAGTAAATACAAGTACAGGAGTAGATGGTAATGCTTATACTTCATCTATTAGTAATGATGAATTAACTAATGATGACTTTTTAAGATTAATGATTCAAGAGTTAAAGCTTCAAGATCCAACTAAACCTATGGATTCTAAGCAAATGTTATCAACTCAAATGCAAATGTCTACAATTAATGCTAACCAAGAAATGGTAAAAGCAATGACTTCTTTACAATCTTCTTATGCACAAACAGCATTGTCAAATGCGGCAAATGTAATTGGAAAAAATATTGAAGATGGAAATATTAGTGAAAATGGAGTTAATAAGGCATTTACAGTAAGATCAGTTGAGGCTGTTGATGGTGAAGTGCAAGTTAAAGCTCAAGAAATATTATATTATGAAGATAGAATTAAACTTACAGATGATGATGACTCAACTCCAGATACACTTGTAAACTATAATGTTCAAGGTGAAATCTTAGATGATGAAGGAAATACTACTGGTAAAAAAATTGTTTTACAAGAACCAGGACTTCCTTTAATTAAAGATGGTAAATTAGTTATACTTAATGAAAACAATGAAGAAATTGCAGATCATAAATATGAATTAGCTGGTGCTACAACACCTGTTTATTCAGATCAATTAACTACAATTCCATTCTCAAGTATTACAAAGATATTTTAAAGGCTAAATCATGATTGGTGGACTTTGGACTGGATTTTCTGGATTAAGTACTTATGAAAGAGCACTAAGTGCTGAATCAAATAACTCTTCAAATACTAATACTGTTGGTTATAAAGCTAATGATGTAAGATTTGAAGATTTGATGTATAAGAATGGAACAGGAAAAGGTTCTCAAATTGAACAAGTTTTTAAAAGATTTCAACAAGGTGATATTAAACCAACTGGACATAGTTTAGATATAGGTATTGAAGGGAAGGGTTATTTTATGGTAAATGACCCTGAAGATAATGAACTTTACTATACAAGAGCAGGAAACTTTCAATTAGGTGCAGATGGGCTTTTACAAACTCCTGATGGCTTAAAAGTTCAAGGACTTGTTCCTCAAGAGCCTCAAGTTATTTCAACTAATCCTAATTATACTCAATTAAGTAAAGTACATTCAGGTTTTGTTGCAAGTGAAACTATTGGTAATGAAAACTTTATTCAAACAGTAAATGCAAGAATTGGAGATTATTCAAAAACCGCACAAGCAAGTGGAATAAATGGAGAAGGTTTTAAAAGTGCTAGTTCAAAAATAGTAGATATAGAAGCTTTAATTACAGACTACAAAGATAAACTTGACCTTTATAGATCCGTATCTACTCAAGAAGCAACTCCTTCTACAAATCAAATAACAAGTTTAGATTTTACAAGTTATTTATCTGAGTTAAAAGACGAGAATGATTTTATAAAAGTTAATATTAATAATGAAGAAGTAATACAATATTTTGATACAGATGTAGATACTACTATGAGATTGTTCGCTGATAAAATTTCTGATATTCAAGCAATGAGAGGAGTTGTTGATACAACAACAGGAAAAGTTACTGTTGAATCAATGGTTCCTGCAAAAGAGATTGCTATTTATGATGTTGCTGTAAATAATAAAGCTGCATCAATTTATCAACTACAAAATCAAAGTTTAGGTACTGGTTATGGTATTGTAACAAGTGCTAGAGATGCACTACAAGCAGCAGTTGAAGCAGCGGGAAGTGAATTTATTGAGATTACTAGTACAATTGATTTGCAAAATCAGGAAGCATTAGAAGTAAGTGATATTCAAATGAAGTTAGCAAATTTAAATCTTTCAGAATATACTTTTGGAAAAATAAGTGTTGATGAAGGAATAGTTTATTTAGCTGATGGAGATAACAAGTTTGTTGTTGGAAAAGTACAAACAGCATTTTTTAGAAATGATCAGGGGCTAGAACCTCAAGGAAATAACTTATATAAAGATGGTTTAGATGCTGGAGAAGCACAATATGCTGGAAAAGTAAATGTATTACATAGTAATTCTTTAGAAGTAAGTAATACTGATAATGCTGATACTATGACAAATTTGTTAACATATCAAAAGGCATTCGAAGCAAACTCGAAGTCAATTACAACTTCTGATGAACTATTAAAAATAGCTATTAATCTTAGAAAATAATAGCTATTTGTGTTTTCATATTAGTACTTATTTAAGTATTAATATGTGAACATTTTGTTCACCATTTTTACAAAAAGGATAAATCATGATTGGGGCACTATGGACGGGGATATCTGGACTATCTTCACAACAACAAGCATTAGACAATGAATCAAATAACATTGCCAATGTAAATACAATCGGATTTAAGTCATCAAGAATATCATTTGCAGACCAAATGTACCAAGATAGAATTGGTAAAGGTTCTAAAATATTAGATGCAGAAAAGTTATACACTCAAGGTAACTTAAAATTAACAGGTGTTGATTATGATATGGCCTTAAGTGGAGAAGGGTTCTTTACAGTAGCAAATACAAGAGCGACAGGAACAACAGAAAACTTCTACACAAGAGCTGGTAACTTTAGAATGGGAGATAATGGTACATTACAAGACTCAGCAGGGAATGAAGTTCAAGGTTGGATGATGACAGCTATTGATACTGCAAAAGATGTAACAAGTACAAACCCAAATGTAAATGTATTTACAAATGATTATACAAAATTATTATCATCAAAGATAATAAAACATAGTACATATGTAGAAACTATTACAGCAAAAGCTACAGATTATACACAAACTGCAAAAGGTGATTCAGAATCAGTATTTAATGGTGCAGGATACAAGAGTAAATCATCAAAGATATCAGATATAGAAGAAGCGATTAAAGATTATGCTACATGGTTACAAAGATTATCAGAAGAGCCAGATGGAGCATCAGCAACATCAACAGCACAAGTATCTCATATAAACTTCAAAACATCAGACTCAGATGCCTTAGTAAGTAAAGAGGGTGAAGAGATATATGTGTTTATAGATGGAGTGAAGAAATCACAAACATTTATATCAACAACAGCAACAGATCAATGGATAAAAGATTTCTATGTAGATGCAGCAGCAAATGCACCATTTGGTGATGCATACTTAGCAGATTATAGTTTACCAGCAACAGGGACATTTTCAACTCCGCCAACAGATGCCGAAATAGCTACATTAACAAGTGATCAAAGAGATACATTTAATATGATAGCAAGTAGAATAGAGACATATAAAGGACTAGCAAATAAGATTTCAGATGAAGTACCAGGATTAGTAGCACATATGTCAGATGAGGGAGGAGGAACAAATAATGATGTATTAGAATTAGATGATACATTAAGTCCAAACTCACATGATTTATACCAAATGTCAAAAGGTATAATCCAGATCAAATCATTAATTCCAGGACAAGAGTTTACAATATCAGAGGTAGGTGAGAGTTCAGGGAATACAACAGTACAAGGTAACTATTTAACAACAATAGAAGCTAAGAAAGGTGAGGGGATAGGAGCATTAGAGTCATCAAAAGATGCCTTATCTAAACTTATTACTGGTAAGCAAAGAGATGTTTATACTACTACGGATTTATCTTTAGCAAAAGATGGAAGTGTAACTAAAGACTTTACTTATGGAATTACTATTTATGATAAAGAGTTAAAACAAAGTGTTCCAATTCCAAATGATGGTGCAACACCACCAAATGCATTAAATATTCACTTAGATGGTGTAACTTCTATTGATGATATTGTAGCAGCTATTAATGATTCTTCAAGAATTACTTATTCAGCTGAAGATGGTACAACATCAACAATAACAAATAATTTACCAGACCATATTGTTGCAAAGAACATCAATGGAAACTTAGTAATTGAAACATTAGATGAAAACTATGATGTTGAATTTACAGGATCAATGAAAATTGCAGATGACCATACAACAGATACGGCTGGTGCAAACTTAACAGCTGTTTATACACCACTTGACAAAAACAGTGATTATAGTGGTAGACAAGGTGCAGGTGCTGAGTTTATTGAACTTATCAATAAAGTTGACCAAACTGCTACAAAAGGGTCATTGCAATTAAGACTTGATACTTTAGGTATTTCTGATTCTGCTTTTGGTGAGTTCTCAGTTGATAGTACTGGTCTTATTATGATGAAACAAGATGGAGCTGATTTTGCAATTGGACAAGTTGCTATTGCACTATTTAATAATAATAGAGGTTTAAATCCATCTGGAGATAACTTACTTGCTAAAACTAATGAGTCTGGTGAGCCTATTTATAACTTAAATAATGACAAAACTGCAAAAGTTGAAGGTAAAACTTTAGAGTTAAGTACAGCTGATTTAAGTGAAAGTTTAGTAAATTTAATGGTATTCCAAAGAGCCTTTGAAGCAAATGCTAAATCTATTACAACATCAGACCAATTATTAAATACTTTAATTAACTTAAAAAGATAATAAGTAAAGTAGTTTTATACTACTTTACTTAATTTATGTAGGATTGTTTTGGAAAATTTTTTATTAATCACTATTATTGGAATTTTATTATTATACTTTTTTTCTAGTGCTAATGTATATAAATCTTTATATAGAAAAGTAAATGAGGAAAAGAATTTATTAGAAGATGAAATAACTAAATTGCAAAAAATTGTTGATAGATATGAAAAACAAGCAAAAATTAGTTCAAATACACTAGTAAAAAGTCATGATACTTTACAAGTAGCAAGAGATGACTTACAAGAAGCTAGACTAGAAAATATGAACTTAAGACATAGAGTTGATGAACTTGAAAAAAGAAATGAAGAGTTATATGCACAAGTTAATACAATGGTTTAAAATAAGAGAATTAAATAGTTTAGTATATAAAATATTATTAGTATCATTTTTTTTAAATAATACTTTATATGCTAAAAATGAATTAATAGAATCTCAACCAGAAATACTTTTTCAATATGATAAACTAAAAAAATCGCAAGAAAATTTAGCTTTACAAGTAGAGTTTAATAAAGCAGTTTTATTTTTAGGTAAAGGGGAATATGAAAAAGCGATTAAAATACTTGAAAAAACTTCAAATGTTATAGAAATCCCATCAAAATTAAATATAGGAATTGCATATTATAAATTAGGTGCAATTGATAAAGCAATAGTTTATTTAAATACTATTTATGAAAATAAAGCTAGTGCAAATACAAATACTTACTCTTATATGTCAGCATGTTATTATTTATATCAGATATCAAAAGATAACAAATATTTAGATACTATTGTTAAAATTGCGAGAAAATACAAAAACTTAACTGAACACTCAAAAAGAATGTTAGCCGATACTTATATTATTTTAAAAGAGTATAGTAGTGCTTTAAAAGTTTTAAATTCAATGGACTATGCAATGGATTTAAAAAAAGCTTTATTGCATATAAAATTAAAAGATTATGAAAAAGCAAATATATTACTTGAAAAAGCACAAAATAATACTCTTAATCAAAATAGATTAAATCATATTTTATGGTTTAGAGTTTTTATTGATTTAAAAGCTAACAATATCGAGAGACTTAGAGAGAATCTTGATTTAATTCAAGAAAGAAGATCGATTTTTAAAGCTAATCAAGATTTACCATTGGAAATATTTTTCAATGAAAACAAGTATACTGCTAAAGATTATTTAGATTTCGTTTTAAAGTTTGATAGTGATAGAAAATATAACTTCTTATTCTATTTTGCTCCATTTATATTCTCTGATTCTGAAGAAATAATTTATGATAGTTCTAAAGGTTTTATTTTTAACTCAGCAGGAAATTTAGATAGTTTAGAAGAAATGGTTGAGTATAATACTAAATTTTTAGATGTAATCAAAGAAGATCCAATTATTAGAGTTACTAAATTAAAAAAGCTTTTAACTACAGATACAAAATCTTATATTTACTATAATTTAGGTTTATCTTATGCTCATATTCAAGATTATTTTAATGCTCATAAACAGTTTGTAAAAGCTTTTAAACTTAATCCTGGAAATAAACTATATGCTGTTATGACTTTAATTACTGCAGATAAATTAGGTAAAAAACTAAAAGATAGAGATTATATAGACGCGATTATAAGAACTAAAGATGGTACATATAATTATTTTGCAAAAAAAGTTTATAAACTTTTTATCAATGAAGAATATAAGTTTGAAAAAGAGGCTTTATCTTATAAAAATACAATTTTCTTCAAAGCTTTAGACTATTTAGAAAAACTTAATAATAATGAACATACTTTAGACCATCCATTATTATCAAAGCACTTTAAGGATCCTTTGACTTATTTAATGAGATTGGTTTATAGAGATAAAAATGAGTCAAATTATGGTTATTATTCAAGACTTCAAGATAGTGTACCTTTAACTCTTAATAATAATTTTTTAGAAGGTCCTCTAATTATTACAAAATATTATATAGATGTGTTAAAAGCTATTGGATTAATGAAAAAAGCTGATTTAAATATTGCAGGTAAGAAGTCACCATCATATTTAAGAACAAAAGCTTTAAGTGATTTACATTCAGGTAAGCCAGATGAAACAATAAAAACAATTGAATATTTACAAAAAGAGTTTAAACTTGAAGATAAATATACTATGTATTTGCTAGTAGCTGCACTATTAGAAGCTGGAAGATATAATGATGCTTCCATTCAAATTTCATTAATTAAAGCTATTCTAAATGATAAAGATGCTGATTTCTTAACAGCAGTACAACTTATCCAAGAGTTAAAAATTTCAAGTGCTAAACAATATATTACTCAAGCTTATAAAGATGCATTAATTGACTTTAAACTTGTTGGCTTTGATGAATATTTAGAATCTTTATAATTTCTACACAAAACTTTTTATACAACTAATTATTTAAATTTTTTTCTGCTATAATATCTAAAAATAGTATCTTTCAAGGAGTCTAGTATGGAACTTGGTAGAGTAGCTGAAATAGATAATGCAAAATTAAATAACATAGAAAAAGTTGAAAAAATAAACGAAACAAGTGAAAAAAGTAAACTTATTCAAGATGAAGAGTATAAAAAAGCACTTGGAAGTAAGCAAGAAGTTCAAACAAACGAAGTAATTTTAGACAATGTAAAATTTGGTTATAACAAAAATTCAAAAGACTTCTTTGTTAAAATCACTAAAGGTGAAGCTGAATATAAATATCCAACTGAGGATATGATGAAAGTAAAAGCATACATCTTACAACAATTAGAAGAAACACAAAATAAAAAATAAGGGTAGTTTAATTGGCATCAGATTTATCAAATATATTCAAAGATGAACTAGCAAATACATTAGAACAATTATTATCTAATAGTTCACAAGTTGAAACAGTAAACCCCTTAGCAATTGAGAATTATGAATCATCTCAATTTATAGAAGCTCAAGTTAAATTTGAGTTTAAAGCTATATCATCAACATGTTATTTTTATATTCCAACTGTAAGTGCAACAAAATTTGAGTACTTAATGCTTGGTGGAATGGGTGATTTAAAAGAGCATATTGATGATGAAATTACTGATGCTGTAAATGAAATCATTTCAAATATATGTGGAAGCTTTTGTACTGCTGTAAATGCTCAAGGTTTCGGTGATGTTGAATCAATAAAAGCAGAAGTAGTTGGTTCTAAAATTGTTGAATTAGATAGTTTAGAAGCACAAAACAATAATTATGAATTTTTAGTATCTTTAGGTGATGAAAAACTACCAATTATTGTTAGTTTTGATGAAATAATATTACCTTTCTTTTCTACAATTGTAGGTGATACAGCAACACCAGAAGAAGCACCACAAGCTGCTGTTTCTGCTCCTTCTCATACACCAAGTGCACCAATTGAAAATTCATACAAACCTCCAAAAAACTTAGAATTACTTTATGATGTAAAACTAAAATTAAGTGTTAGACTTGGTACAAAAATTGTTTTATTAAAAGATATTTTAAAATGGGATGTTGGAGAGATAATTGAACTTGAACAAATGGTAAACGAGCCTTTAGAAGTTTTAGTTAATGGTGTAAAAATAGGAGAAGGTGAAGCTGTTATTGTTGAAGGGAAATTTGGTTTAAAGATTAAAAAAATTGGAAATGAAGACTTAAGATTAAGTCAGATAGGGATGTAAGTTATGGATAAAAGTACCTTAGCTGGATTTGGTGGTGGATGGGGTTTAGTTGCCCTAGCTATTATTTTAGGTGGAGTTGGTTTTGGACCTTATATTGATATACCTTCTGTTGTTATCGTATTTGGTGGAACAATTGCTGTAACAGCAGGACAATTTGAAGCAAGTGATTTAAAAAGAGTTGGTGCTTCAATGAAAATTGCATTAAATGAAGTTCCTGTTGAACCTTTACCTGAATTAGTAGAGAAAATCATTTTTTATGCTACTGAAATTAAAAAACATGGTGTAATGCAGATTGAGCAAAAAGTTATGGAAGAAACAAATCCTTTTTTTAAAGAAGGATTCCAACTTTTAGTTGATGGTACTAAAGCAGAAGTTTTACAGCCTTTACTTGAGTATAAATTAGAACATATGGAAAAAAGACACAAAACAATGATTGGTCTTTTTGGTAATGTAGGTGGAACAGCTGGTGCCATGGGTATGATTGGTACTCTAGTAGGACTTGTTGCAATGCTTGCAAACTTATCTGACCCTGCTGCTGTTGGTCCAGCAATGGCCGTTGCCTTACTTACAACAATGTATGGTGCTTTAGTTGGTACTCTTTTAGCTGGTATTTTTGAAAATAAATTAAGTCAAAAACATGAAAAAGAAATGGTTGCTTGTGAAGTAATAATTAAAGGTACTACTATGATTGCTGCAGAAGAGTCTATTGGTAATATCAAAATGCAATTAAATGCAATTTTAACTGAAGTAGAAGAGTAGAAAATAAAATGGGAAAAGATAAATGTCCAGAGTGTCCTAAATGTTTACCAGGTTGGCTAGTACAATTTGGTGACCTAATGTCATTACTATTAACTTTCTTTATTCTTCTTTTATCTATGGCTGTAATGGATAAGAAGAAAGTAGAAGAATACTTTGAAGTAATGAAAAAGGCAATGGGATTTATTGATACAACAACATCAGTTGAAACTCAAACAGAAAAACATGATAACGCTCAAAGTACTTCTGAAGATGACAATAGCGAAGGCTCTAGTGAAAATGCAGCAGAGAATGCAGCAGAAGAAATGGCTCAAATTGTACAAGAAATAAATGCAAACTCTACAAGTGAACTTCAAGAAGTGAATATTGAAAAAGGGAAAAATGAGTTTACATTAGATATACCTTCAACTATTATGTTTAAAGAGGGTGAATATGACTTAACAAACCCAGCGGCTAAAAACTTTGTTTCTAAAATTGCAAGAGTTATTAGAACGATGCCTCAAACATTTAATATTGAAATTATAGGTCATACAGATAGAAATAATTTAAACAATAGTCAAATTCCAAGAGATGGTTGGGATATATCAGCTTTAAGATCAATTTCTGTTGTAAAAGAGCTAATTAAAAATAGAATTGATCCTGCAATTTTAAAAGTTTCTGCTTACTCATCTTTTCATCCTAAAAGTGAGCTTTCAGCAGATAACAGAAGAGTTGAAATGAGATTCTTTGCACAAGAAGCACAAGATGATATTTTAAGTGAAGAAAATTTCTTTGATAGGTTGGAATAATGGATATAAATACTAATAATCTTGTTAACATGTCTGTAATAAACAATGCAAAAAAGTTTGACAATATAAAAACAGATAACTTAGAAGAACAACAATTAAAAAAAGTAAGTGATGAATTTGAAGCATTTTTTTTAAAACAAATCATGGATATATCTTTGAAATCAACAAAAGTTGCAGGTGATGCAGCTGGTTCTGATATCATAAAAGGTATGTATACACAAGCAATTTCTAATAGTTCTACAGGAAGTTTGGGAATCAGTAATATGCTTTATGAATTTTTATCAAGAAATAATAAGTAAGGAACTCTTATGGTTGAAGAAGTAGTACAAAAAATGACTCAATTAGTAAATGAATTAAAAGAGTCGATTAATCAAGATATTGTTGATATAAAAGAGGGTAAAAATGAAGGTTTACTTGAAAGAAATGAACAAAAACATAATCTAATAAATGAAATTGCTTCTTTGAAATCTGAATTAAATAAAGAACTTATCTCTGAAATGAAAACAGGAGTAGATGTTAATATTTATAGAGAACAAGTAGATGGTTTAGAAGATAATTTAAGAGAATTATATCAATTAAATAAAAAACTAGCTTCTATAGTTTTACCTGTTAAACAAATGTATAGTGATTTAGTAGATGAAATTTCTGCTGTGAATGGAGGACAAATCTTCGATGTTAAAGCATAGTTTATTGATTATATTTTTGTCAATTCAATCTTATGCTATTACTGTTTTAATTGCAAAAGAGTCTTTTGCATATGAAGAGAAGCTTTCAAAAGCAAAATTAAGACTTGTAAATGTAAATAAAATTAGAAAGTCTTGTATCCCTTTAACATTAAAAGATATTGATGAAAATGAGTATGTTACAAGACACTATATAAATGACGGTTCTATCCTTTGCCAAAAAAATGTAAAGGTGTATAAAAAAGAGAGTGTTACGTTTAAATTTGGTGCTTTAGAAATTGAAAAAAGAGGTAAAATTATTTACGAAAATGATGATTTTATTAGAATTAAAAAGGCAGACGGTACAATTGAAAAAATCTATAAAGATGGAAGATTAAAATGAATATGCTCTCTTTCTTAGGAGAAACCCCTACTGCTGCTTTAAGAGCTGCACAAGAAGAGTGCGGTGAAGAAGCTATTGTAATTTCTACAAAAAAAATTGCTAATGCACATGAATCTGGTAAAGATATGTATGAAGTAGTAGTTGCATTAGAAGATGAAGACAATAAAAACAACTTCTCTTATAAAAAGCCAGCAATAACTAAAAAATATAGTCAAGATACAAAGCCAATTCAAACGCATGTTTATGATTTCAAAGAAGAAATAACTAAAATGCAAGAGAAATTAGAGCTTGTTCAAAAGTCTTTATGGAATCCTAAAAGTCAATTATATGATTTAACAATTCCCCATGAGTTTGTAGATATATATAATCTTTTTGAGCAAAATGAATTTGATCAAGAAATGACATATACAATAATGAAAAAGACAATAAAACAATTGCCAATTTCTTTAAAATCAAACCCTAAAAAAGTTAATGATTTTTTTAAATTGATTCTAAGAAGAATTATACCTATTAAATATGAAATGCCTTTAAGAAAGCATCAAAGAAAAATTATTATGATGGTAGGACCAACAGGTGTTGGTAAAACAACTACTATTTCAAAATTAGCAGCAAGATATGCTTATAAATTAGGTCAAAGTTATAAAGTAGGTATTGTTACTTTAGACTCATTTAGAGTTGGTGCTATTGAACAACTTCAAGCATATACTAATATTATGAGATTACCTTTAGAAATAGTAAAAAAACCTGAAGATTTAGCAGAAGCTCTACTTAGATTAAAAGATTGTAATTACATATTTATTGACACAGCAGGTTCTAGTCAATATGATGTGGATAAGATTGAGATGATAAATGATTATCAGAAAAAAGTAGAAGAACTTCCAATTGAAAAAATATTAGTTATGCCAGCAAATGTTAAACAAAGTGATTTACTTGAAATATATGCTAATTACTCAAGATTAAATATCGATTATTTAACATTTACAAAACTTGATGAAACAAAAAGTTTTGGAAACTTAATCTCTTTTGCTCATAAAACAAAAAAATCTATTACTTATTTTTCAGTAGGTCAAAATGTACCTGATGATTTAGTAGTATCAGATAGTTCTTTTTTAATTGATTGTTTCATGAATAATGAATGTGTTAGGAGATAAGATTGTTTGATGTGATTTCTTCACAAGCTAGTAAGCTTGTAAATCTAACTAATAGGGTTAGATCAAACTATCAATCAAAAACTAAACTTGTTACGATTACTTCAGGTAAAGGTGGTGTTGGAAAATCAACTTTTACTGCAAATATTGCTTTTTTATTGTCAAGAAGAGGTTTTAAAGTTGCTGTAATTGATGCAGATATTGGTTTAGCAAATATGCAAGTTCTATTAAATATGAAGCCAAAGGTGACACTTTTTGATTATATTGATGGAATGAAAAGTTTAGATGAAGTGATTTTAAAAACGGAATATGAAGATTTATATTTAATAGCAGGTAAAAGTGGTTATCAATATTCTAATCACTCAAACTCTTTTGTTTTTTCACGAATAGTTCAAGATGTAATTGCTTTAAATAAATTCGATATTGTTCTTGTTGATACAGGAGCAGGATTAAATGATTATGTAAAAGAGTTTTTATCAATTTCTGACAATATTTTGGCAATAACAACAACTGATCCAAGTGCCCTTACAGATGTGTATTCACTAATAAAAATGCTATCCAATGATAAAAGTAAGCTTATGTTGTGTTTTAACCACACTAAGAGTTACCAGATAGGAAAAACTATTGTAAATTCTCTAGTTAATTTAGCAAAAAAAAATAGACTAAGTAAAGATTTTATGGTAGAATATATAGGAAACGTTTCAACATCTGCTAATATCTCAACAACTGGAAGACTAAGAAAACTCTTTACAAAAGAGTTTATTCAAGATGATTCTACAAGACAACTGCAGGTGATAATTGATTATTTATTAAAAAATATTCACTAAAGGTTAGTTGAAGTGCAAGAGCATAAAAAAAATTGTACTTTTTTAATTGTTAAAGAAAAAAGAGTAACATGGTAGTAGAAAGATTCTCTCAAAATGTTATAAACAGTGGTATATTTAGATTATATATAGCTACTGGATTCTTTGCAACAGTAATATTTTTTGTAGTAAATGCAGAACTATTTACGCCTTATGAAATGATTTTAGGTATAATAGGAATAACAGTAATTTTAAAAGGCATCAGTAATATGATGCTATCACTAATAATCTCTTTATTTAGTTTAGATGATAGAAAAGCAGAACTAGATTTTAACTACAATGAAGAAAAAATTGATGCTATGTTAAATGAACTAAATGTTCAAGAAATAGTAAATGCTGAAGAAAAAGCTCAGCAAAAACAAAATGCAAGCTAAAGGATTATAAATGAAAATATCTTCAATAGCAGACTCAATAAATCCACTAACATTAAATACTAATACAAATGTTGATACAAAAAAAGATTCAACATTTTCAAATATGTTAAATGATGCAGTTTCAGAAGTAAATAAAGAACAACTTCAAGGGTATAAAGCTATGGAAGAAATAGCTACTGGTAAGGTTACAAATCTTCAACATGCAGTTCAACAAATTGAAGAAGCTGAACTTTCTATGAAACTTGGATTAGAAGTTAAAAATAAAGCTTTAAATGCATATAAAGAAGTTATGAGAATGCAAATATAATTAGGAGTTAGCAATGGGTTTTTTTGATGGATATAATGTAGCTACTTCTGGTATGAGTGCTCAAAGAACTAGAATAAATGTTACAAGTGCAAATATAGCTAATGCTAAAACAACTCACACTGAACAAGGTGGACCTTATAAGAAACAAGAAGTAGTTTTTGAAGATATTTTACTTGGTAAAACAAATACTAAAAATAATAGTGCACAAACTTTAGATAAAATGAATAGTAAAGAACAAACAGAAGTAGCATTAAGAGGAGTAGGTGTTAAATCTATCGTTGAATCTGATGCTCAACCTGTAATGAGATTTGAACCAAATCATCCAGATGCAAATGAAGATGGATATGTTGCTTATCCTGATATTAATCCTGTAATTGAGATGGTTAATTTAGTTGAAGCTATGAGATCTTATGAATCAAATGTTGCTGCATTTAATACACATAAGAACATAGATACTAAAACATTAGATATATTGAAAGCATAGATTATGAGTAAACAAGTTGATTTTTTAGCAAAACAAACAAGTGTTAATGATACATCTTCATCAAGTAAAACATCTTTAAAAGGTGAAAAAAAAGAAGGTGCTTCACTTTTTGATTCTATGTTAAGTGGCTTAAAAGAAGAAGCTAAGAATAATAGTTCTTTAGAGGAAAATAAAGTAAATTCTAATTCTTCTAAAGAGTTATCATCTGCTAAAGATGAAACAATATCTACTAAATCAACACAAACTGTAGAGTTTAAAGATGAAATAAAAAATAGTGATAAAAATATTTCAAATGAAAAAACTGAAAATAAGCAAAATAGTTTAGATACTTCAAAAAATAAAGAGTCTTTAACTAATACTGAAAAAACTTTAGAAAAAAGTGAGACATTAAATCCAACAAAATCTTCTAATTCTTTATTGGATAGGTTAATTGTAGAGGCTAAAAAAGAAGCAAAAAATAGTGAAAATTCAAATATTGATAATAAATCAAAAAATGAGACAAAAAATAAAGATAATTCTTTAACTCAAACAGAAGACAATAAAACTGATAAAAAGTTATTATCTGAAAATAATAGTTCTAAAAAAGAGCTTGAAATTTCTAAAACAGATAGTAAAGAAGATACAAAATCTAGTGATGATACAAAGCAATTAGAAGTATCTTCAAAAGATAAAAAAGATGATAATCAAAAAGTTTCAAAAGAATTAGAACAAAATAAAAGTGAAACTAGTTTAGCAAAGACTGATAAAAAAAGTGATGAAACTTTAACTACTGAAACTATTAGTGAGTCAAAAAAAGATAAAAACACTAAAGAAACAAGTCCTTTAAACGATTCTAAACCAGTTTCATTAAATAATAGTGAAAATAAAACTAATCAAAATACTAAAGAAGATTCAGTTAAGAATAGTGTAGAAAATAAAAATGAACCTAATAATTTAGAAAATAAAAAAGATACTAGTAAAAATAGTGATCTAAAAGTTGAAACAAAAGAGATTAAATCTTCAGTAGAGTCAACTGATGAAACAAAAGAAAAAGAATCTGCTATAGATGATAAAAAGCTTATAAAAGATAAAGAAAATATAAACAACACTACTAAACAAAGTGATAATATACCTGATGAAATATCTAAAGATAAAGAAGTTAGTTTATTAAATAGTGAACAAAAATCTACTACTCAATCAAATAGTAATAACACAGAAAAAACAAGTTTAGATACACAAGTAAAAAATCAAACTACTGAAACTGTAAGTATAATAGATTCTAAGAAAAATGAAACTAAAGAAACTTCAATATCATTGAATCAAAATAGTTTAAAAGAAGAAGACACTAATTCTCAAATAAAAGATAAAACTGATAATCTTAATTTAAATAAGAATATTAAGGAAGAAAATAGTAGTTTAAAAAGTGAAAATAAAGAATCTCAATCTTCTAATTTGTCAAATGTTGAAGTTAAAAATGAAAAAGTTGCAAAAGATTTAGCTTCATTAAATACAAAAGATAACAATGAAAGTTTAAATGTATCAAAAAAAGAGCTTGAGCAATCAGTTTTAAATACTAAAACTCCTGAAAAGAAAGAAGAAAAATCTTTACTAGATAAACTGGTAGAAGAGTCTAAGTTTTTAGATGAGAAGAAAACTTTAGGTGATACAAAAGCAAATAATGAAGTTTCTAAAAATGATTCAACATCTGCTGTAAAAAATAGCAATGACTCAAAAGATTTCTTAACAAATATTTATTTAAGTACTCAAAGAAGTAATGCAAATAAAAGCTCTTTAGCAAATAAGGCTGAAGCTTTAAACCAAGTTAAAGATGCAAAAAATGTAGAAGATGTAAAAGAGGGTGCTAAAAAACTTGATATTGGTTTAGAAAAAGTTGATGTTGAAGTAACTAAGTCTGAGCAAACTAAAGTTAGTGAAACATTAGTTAGTGATAGAAGAAGTTTCTTAGATAGACTTGCTATAAGTAATAGTGTTAAGCAAGATGAAATTAGAAATATAATCAATAAAAGTATTGAAAATAGTAATAATATTGCAAAAGCTACTGAAACATTAGTTTCTACTTCAACTTCAACTTCAACTGATAAAATAGAACAAGAAGTTACTCTTAATATAAATCCTTCTTTAGCACAAAGTATACAAGCAAGAATAATTGGTGCAAGACAACAAATGTCAACTATGATGTCAGATGTTGCAAGACAAATGTATGAGAACTACAAACCACCAGTAACTGCATTTAGAATTAATTTAAATCCAGCTAACTTAGGAACAATTGCAATTATTATGAAAAGTGATAAAGATAATGCGATTAGTATTAGTATGAATATCTCTAATAACTCTACATTAGAAGCTTTTGTGGATAGTCAAAATGGATTAAAAAATGCATTAAATAAGACATTTAGTGAAGATACAACATTTAATTTAGATTTTAACTCAAATGAAAATAATCAAAGCTCATCTAATAATCAAAATAGTAATCAAAACTCTAATGCTCAAAGTAATGCAGATACAAGAACTATTTTAGAATCAAGAGAAAATAATAAAACTGACGATAAAAACTTAGATTATATGTAGTATTTAATGGAAGCCTTTCTATCATTATTAAATGAAAATATAGTTTATGAATTTTTATTGTTGCTTGCTAGGATTTTAGCATTTGTAGCTTTTATGCCAATATTTGGTGATGCTGCTGTTAGTGTAAGAATAAGAATTGCTTTTGCTTTTTATATTACAGTTTTTCTTTTTCCTGTTGTAAATGTTACAACAGCAATTACCCAAGAAACTTTTATTATTGGATTAATTTCTGAAATTACGCTAGGTGCTATAGCTTCTTTATTTTTCCAAATAATGTTTGCAGCTGTTAGAATTATTGGTGATTTTGTTGGATATTCAACAGCTTTATCTATGGCAATGATGTTTGACCCTTCAACAGGTTCTCAAGAGGGTTTAGTTTCTAGACTTTTATATTGGATTATTATTGCATTGTTTTTCCAAACAGGTATGTATGAAATGACAATTGTAATGTTGGTAAAGAGTTTTTCTATGGTTCATTTAGGCTCTTTTGATATATTCTCATATAATGGAATTCAATTGGCAATTGATGAAATAAAAAGAATGTTTACTTTTGCATTTGCATTTGCTTTGCCTCTATTTTTTATTGGATTTATTATGGATTTATATTACGGATATGGAACGAAATCAATGCCAGCATTTTCACCTTTTGTTATTACTTTTCAGATGAAATTTGGTTTGATTTTTTTATTTTTAATGTTTGGAATGGAAGTATTTACAGAAACTTTTACAGAGTACTTTCTTTCAAAGTTTCAATAGGTAGGATTAGTTCATGGCTGATGATGAAGACGAAAAAACCGAAGAACCCACGCCCAAGAAGATAGAAGACGCCAAAAAAGAAGGAAATGTCGCTAAGTCTATGGAAGTTACAGGGGCAGCTATACTGTTCTTTGGTTCTTTATACTTGTTGTTTTTTTCATCATCTGCAATGTTTGAAATAAAGAAGCTTATGATGTATTGTTATAACCTCATAGGTCAAGAAATGGATGGTAGTATTTTTTATTCGCTGACCTATTCAGTAACAATGGCAACATTTAAAGCTTTAGCGCCAATTTTCATTTTGGTTTTTATTTTGTCGTTGATATTTAACTGGATTCAATTTGGAATGATTGTTACACCTATAAAATTGGATTTACAAAAGCTTGATCCAATTAAAGGAATGAAAAATGTATTTGGTTTAAAAAAGTTAATTGAAGCATTTAAATTAACAGTTAAACTAATAATAATCATGATTGTAATGGTTATTCTTTTTTTATTTACTGGTGAAATGATGCTTGCTATGATGGATCAAGAAACTCTAGGTACTATAAATACTATGATAGAGTTAACAAGTTACTTTTTAGCAGCCATATTACTTATTATAATTATTTTTGCTATAATTGATTTTTATTTTACACGACACTATTATATGAAATCTCTTAGAATGAGTAAGCAAGAGATTAAAGATGAATTTAAAAATATGGATGGAGATCCTCAAGTAAAAGGTCGTATTAGAAGAATACAGATGCAAATGGCACAAAAAAGAATGATGTCAGATGTACCTGATGCAGATGTTGTAATAACAAATCCAACTCATTATGCAATTGCAATGAAATACGATAATAGTGTAGATGCAGCACCTAAGATGATAGCAAAAGGGATAGATTTCTTAGCAATAAAAATAAAAGATATTGCAAAAGAGAATGATATTCCAATAATTGAAAATCCAGCATTAGCTAGGGCTTTATATGATCAAATAGATGTTGACCAAGAAGTTCCAAGTGAATTTTATAAAACATTAGCAGAAATTTTCTCTTATGTTTATGAGTTAAAAAAGACTAAAAGGTAGATTTTGAAATTTTTAATTGTATTTTTTTTATTAATAAACTTTTTATATGCAAAGAAGGATTTTTATTATAGTTTTATAAACTCTTCTGGAATACAAATCTCAGAACAGAGAAAACAAGAGATTAGTGATGGTTTTGATTTAATTAAAAATGCAAGACTAATGGCTAAAGATGGTAAAGTTGATGAAGCCTATGCACAAATAAAAAGTTTTAAAGATAAAAATAAATTAAAAGTTTTAAACTCTGATATTGTTATTCTTTATAGTGAATTGTCTTTAAAAAAAGAGTCAAAAAGATTTATTATTGATGCAGCGAAAGTTTTAGAAGAGGCTATTAATTCTGCACAAATTAACGAGTATGATTTACCAAGGGCTTATGAGTTACTAGTTGATTTAAAACTTCAATCAAACAGGTCAAAAGATGCTAAATATTTTGCTGAGATAATTGTAAATAACTTTAGTGATAAGATAGTTCAAACTAGAGGTAAAATAGCACTTGCAAAGGTTCATAAATATCAAAAAGAACCAAATATGGCAATTAGAATCTTATATGAAATCCTAGCAAAAACAAAAGATAAAGAGGTTGCTACGATAGTTGCAAATGAGCTTTTTGACTTATATATTTTTACAGAAGAGTATGAAAAAGCTAATGAGCTGATTTCTCAAGTTTTAAAGAATAATATTGATTTTTATGCAAACGACTCTTACTTAGCAAATAAAAAGATTACAAAATTAATAAATGCTGGAATGCCTGAACATGCTGCAAATATTTTAAAAGAGCTTTTAAATAGAACTACAAAAGAAGAGTCTATTGAGGATTTTAAGTTTAAATTAGCCAATACATATATGCTTATGTATGATAGAACAAATTATTATTTAGAAAAAGCAAAGCAATTATATACTGATATAATTAATGATTATTCTCAAGGTGCATATTTAGATAAATCAAAAATGTTTATTGATGAAATATTAATGAGACAAAATATTTTAAAAACAACTGTTATTTCTCAAAAATATGAAAACTCAGAATCCATGCAACAAAAAGCTTTATTACAAGAGTTATTAAATGAAAAAGAAGCTAAAAGATTTGATGATATTCTAAGAAAAAAGAAAATATATAAAACTATTTCTGATAGTATTGCAAAAAGATTTGGATATGAATCAATGAATGCAATTTTTGATGAGGTAAATATCGAGCGAATTAAAATGCTTTTAAATAATGACCAATGTTTTGCTCTAAATGAAGCCTTACATACTTCAAGAAGCTCAACTTTAGAGCGTTTAATTGAAGATGATAGTGTTAAGTTTAAATTCTTTCAATGTTTAATTGATGTTCCATATGAAAGAGCATATACTCAAATTAAAAATACATTTAATACAAGTAGAGATGGTAATATTTATTTATATTTAGAAAAAATGGCATTATCTTTAAATCTTTTTGATGATGCTCTTGATTTTTCTGCAAAAGTAGAGATGGTTAATGATAAAAATATTTTAGCTCAAGAGTTTTTGACAAGATATAAAATTATTAAATTACAAAATGATAGTTTAGCTCTTGATAAATTTTTCTCTTATGCTTTAAGAAATAATGCATTTATAGAAAAAAATAAGAATAATCCTTTGATTGTTGATTTTTACTATGATTACTATTTTTATTTATTGAAACATTCAAAAAAAGATAAAGCAGTAGAGATTTTAAATGCTCTATATGATAAGCAAAAAGAGATTAAAGCGTATATTTACTCTCCTGATGTTGAAATGGCATTAGCTAAATTAGAAGAAGATACAAATAATATTGAAAAATCAAAACAGTTTTTACTTGAAGGTTTAGAAAATACGAGAAGAATTAAACCAAATGATGAAGTAAAAATCTATTATGATTTAATCAATATTTATGATTTACAAAATAATAAAGCAAAAAAACAAGAATATATTACAAGATGTAAAGAAGTTGAGGGAACTGTTGATAGTTTATATAAAAAAATGTGTGATGAGATGTAATGGATTTAGATAAGTTAATTAGTAGTATTGAATCAAGTGATTTATCTATAGCTTTTGGAAGAATTAAAAATATTTCAAGTACAACAGTTACCGCAACTGGTTTAGAAGTTGCCGTTGGGGATATTGTCAAAATTGAATCAGTTCAGCATTTATATACGGTTTTAGGAATGGTTGCTTCTATTAATGGAAGTGATTTTACAATTGTTCCTTTTTCTTTTATTGATGGATTTAGGATACATGATAAGGTTTATTTACAAAAAGAAGGTTTATCTGTTAAATGTGGATATGGTCTTTTAGGAAGAGTCGTAAATGCTTTAGGTGAACCTATTGATGATAAAGGAAAAATAAAAGATTTACATGAAAATTCTGCTATTAATAAACTCTCTATGGCTCCTTTAGATAGAGGAATTATTGATGAGCGATTTTCAACTGGTGTTAAAGCAATTGATTCAATGTTAACAGCAGGAAAAGGTCAAAAAGTAGGTATTTTTGCAGGTTCTGGTGTTGGTAAGTCTACGCTTATGGGAATGGTTGTAAAAGGTTGTGAAGCTCAAATAAAAGTTGTTGCTCTTATAGGGGAAAGAGGTAGAGAAATACCTGAATTTATTCACTATAATCTTGATAATAATTTAGAAAATACAGTAATTGTAGCTGCAACTTCAGATGAATCAGCACTTATGAGAAAATATGGAGCTTTTACGGCTATGGCAATTGCTGAGTATTTTAGAGATAAAGGTCATGATGTTTTACTTATGATGGACTCAGTTACAAGATTTGCTATGGCTCAAAGAGAAATAGGATTAAGTACTGGTGAACCACCAGTAAGTCGTGGTTATCCACCTTCTGTTTTTGCTTTACTTCCTCAACTTATGGAGCGAGCTGGTAATAATGATAAAGGTTCATTAACAGCATTTTTTACTGTACTTGTTGATGGGGATGATATGAATGACCCTATTGCTGATCAAAGTAGATCTATTTTGGATGGTCATATAGTTTTAACAAGAGAGTTAACAGAACAAGGCTTTTATCCTCCTATAAATCTGTTAAAATCAGCTTCAAGGGTAATGGATAAAGTTGTTGACAAAGAGCATTATAATGGCTTTTTAAAGTTAAAAAGAGTATTATCATTAATAAAAGAGAATGAAGTTTTAGTTAGAGTAGGTGCTTATAAACCTGGAATGGATCCAGAATTAGATGAAGCAATGGCTAAAAAAGAGCGAATTAGAGAGTTTTTAACTCAAGGTACACAAGAACGGTATAACTTCAATGAAATTATACAGATGTTCAGAAAGGTATTACAATGATAAATCAAACAGAAATTACATTACATAGATTAGATAAACTTAATGCCGAACAACAAAGAATATCTTATCAAACAAGTACTGGTAAAAAGATAGATGATGGTAGTGATGATGCAGTTTTATTTACTAGACAAATTTTTGTTGAAGATAAAATTAGAACTTTTGAAGGTATTCAAGATCAGTTAAATAAAACAACAGTTCATAATAACGTTTCAGATTCAGCAATAGGAGAAATTAAAACTCTATTAGAACAAGTAAAAAGCGAACTTTTAAAGGCTAATACTGATACTACTACTGATGAAGGTAAGAAAGCAATTGCAGTTAGTATTGCAGGTGTTAAGCAAAATATTTTAGATTTAGCTAATACAAAAATTGATGGAGAGTATTTATTCTCAGGATCAGACTCATCAATTGCATCTTTTACAGAAGACCCAGTAACAGGGAAAGTTTCTTATAATGGAGATAACCACTTAAGAAAAATTGCTGTAGATGAAGGTTCATATAGAGAAAAAGGTGTAAATGGTTTTGATATGATGATGTTTTCAACTGATATCGCTACAAAAGCTGATACTTTAGAGTTTTCAACATCTCAAAGAATAGTGGATCAAGATGGTTTTGAATGGAAACCAGACTCACTTACAACTCCTACTAAATTAGTAAGGTATGATTTTAATGGAAACCCAACAACTGATGAGTTAACAGTATCAGCAAATGGTGGAGCAAACGCAGCAAAATTTCCTTATCAAGTTACAACACCAAATGTAGATGGTACTAAGTTTGAAGCTAAGACAAATATTTTTGATGAAATAGATAATGTTGTAAATGCTTTAAATAAAGTTGATTCTAATGGAAATCCTGTAAGTGATGCAGTAGCAGATGCTGCTTTAACTGAAGGATTAGAAAATATTAATAGTGCATTTGATGCAGTAAACGTTGCCCATGCAGAATTAGGTGGAAGAAATAGAGTTTTTGAAATTTCTGAAGAAAAAGTTTCTGCAAAATTAACACAATACAATATCTTATTTCAAGAAATTGGAGCAGCTGATTTATCAAAAGTTGCAGTTGAAGCAAAGGCTTTAGAATTAACTTTTACAGCTTTATATTCAACAATTAATAAAACTAATGAATTATCATTAGTTAATTTTATTAGATAGTTATTTTAAATTAAAAAGTTAAAGTCGTAAATGAACATAAGAAAGATATTATCGAAAGATTTATTTGTAGTTGCACTATTTGTTGCAATATTAGTAATTATTATTGTTCCCTTATCAAAAGGGATTCTAGACTTTTTTTTGGTAATATCTTTATCTTTATCTTTATTAATTTTATTAATTTCATTATATATTCATAAGCCATCTGATTTAACAACTTTTCCTACAATAATACTTATTTTAGCGCTATTTAGGCTATCCTTAAATATAGCAACTACCAGATCAATTTTAAGTGAGGGACATAATGGTCCAGATGCCGTAAGTTCAATTATCTCCGCCTTTGGAGAGTTCGTTGTTGGTGGTAATATGGTTATTGGTGTTATTGTATTTATTATTTTAGTACTTATTAACTTTATGGTTGTAACAAAAGGTGCAACAAGGGTTGCAGAAGTTACTGCTAGATTTAACCTTGATTCTATGCCTGGTAAACAAATGGCAATTGATGCAGACTTAAATGCTGGTTTTATCGATGATAAGCAAGCACAAGAAAGAAGAAAAGCTTTAATTTCAGAAGCAAACTTTTATGGAGCAATGGATGGATCTTCTAAGTTCGTAAAAGGTGATGCTGTTGCTGGTATTATCATTACTTTAGTAAACTTAATTGGTGGTTTATTAATTGGACTTTTCCAACATGATATGAGTGTTAGTGAGAGTGGTGAGATTTATACAATTTTAACTATTGGTGATGGTTTAGTTGCTCAAATACCTGCACTTATTTTATCAACTGCTACTGCAATTATTATTACAAGATCAAATATGGATGAAGATAGATTTGCAAATCAATCTGTAATGCAACTTGTAAAAGATTCAAAAGCTTTAGTACTAGTTGGTATTGGTATGATTCTTTTTGGTTTTGTTCCAGGTTTCCCCACTGGTATCTTAATTGTAATGGGTGGAATTTTAATATTTATTGGATACACAATAAATATGATTGAAAATGAGCAAGAAAATGCTATTACAAGATTCTTCCAAACAAAACCAGAAGAGACTAAGTCTAAAACTAAAATGACTGATGATATTGAGACTATTAAAGAGAAGAAAAAACAAGCAGCAGCTGCTAATGAAGAACAAAACATAGAAACAATTATGAAGCTTGAAGTTTTAGAGTTAAAGCTTGGAATTAGACTTCTTCAATTAGTTCAAGGAAACTCAGAGTTATTAGATAAAATCAAGGCAATTAGAAAGACAATTGCAGGTGAGTTAGGATTTATTATCCCTCAAATAAGAATTTCAGATGATGCTAATATTGGGCCAAATGAATATCAATTATATTTAAAAAGAATACCTTTAGTAAAAGGTAGAGTTGAAACAGATAAACTACTTGCTATGGGTGGATTAGGAAGTGAAAAACTAAGAGGATTAAAAGTTAAAGAACCAGTATTTAATCTTGATGCAACATGGATTTTACCTGATTTAAAAGAAGAAGCTTTAATGAAAGGATTTACTGTTGTAGATGCTCCAACTATTATTTCAACACATATTTCTGAGATTATTAAAAAACATGCAGAAGATATTATTACAAGACAAGATATAGTTGATATTGTTGATAGATTAAAAAAAGACTTTCCTATTGTTGTTGATGAAGCTATGAAGGTTACTTCTTATGGTACTTTACTTAAAGTTTGTAAAGACCTTTTACATGAAAAAATACCAATAGTTGATATGTTAACTATTATTGAAGCAATTGCTGATATTGCAGAGTTTACAAAAGCACCTGATGTTCTTTTAGAACATGTAAGGTCAAAACTTTATAGACTTATAACACAAAAGTTTGTTGATAATGATGGTATTTTACATATTGTTACTATAAAACCAGAACTTGAACAACAATTTATTGGAAAACTGCAAGACCAACATGGTGCAACACAACTTATGTTATCAATTGCAGAGATTAATAATCTTGTAACACATACAAAAGATTTAATTGAACAAATAGAAGCAAAAGGATTTAGTAAAGTTGCTATGGTTGTTGACCCATCTTTAAGAAAAAGAATTTCTGAAATTTATGAGAAATTTGGTCTTCAAGTTGCAGTTTTATCTCATGCAGAATTAGACTCAAGAGCAAACTTTGCAATTGAAGGAACATTGGAGTTTTAAGAATGAAAAAAATTAGATTTATTCTTCTGTTTTTTCTATTTTTTACTACACTTTTTGCAAATGTAGATTTAAAGCTTCCTAGTAATGCAATAAAAGATGAAGCTTATATCTTTAGTATTGAAGTTCAAGGTGAAGATGTTATCTTTCCAAAAATTGAAGAGATTTCTGGATTTAAAGTAAGTACCATTTCAAATTCAAGTTCTACTTCAATTATTAATTCAAAAATTAGTAAAAAAATAAAAAGAGTTTTCTCTTTTTATCCAACAAAAGATTTTATATTCCCTTCTTTAGTCTTTAATATTGATAATAAAGAGTTTAGAACACAAAAAAAAGAAGTAAAACTTGCAATGGCTTCTAAGACAAACTCTTCAATATTTGATTTTGAAATTAGTTCTAATAAGCAAGAGTTGTATGTCGGTCAGCCTTTTGAACTACTTATTCGATTTAAACATAAACTAGATATTCAAATATTAGACTTGTCATTTATAAATCCTGATTTTAAAAACTTTTGGTATAAAAAGCTTGATTATCAGAAAAGTTATGAGAGCAATGGTTTTAACATTACGGAACTAAAATTTTTACTTTTTCCTCAAAAAGATGGTGTCTTACAAATTGAGCCTTTAAGAATTGATGCCCAATATGTTGATACTTCAAATAGCCAGATCTCTTTTTTCTCAAATAGTATTTCTACAAAAAAGATATATTCAAACTTTTTGGATATAAGTGTTAAAGCATTACCAAACGGTGTTAATTTAGTTGGAAATTTTGATATAGAAACAAAAGTTAGTAAACAAAAAGTGCAAGCACTTGAAGCTGTTATATATACTATTAAAATTGAAGGAAATGGAAACTTTGAGGATATAAAAGATTTAAATTTAGATATTAAAAATGCAAAAATATATTCAAATAAAGCACAAGTTCAATCCAAATATATAGATGGCAAATATAAAGGTATTTATGAAAAAAGCTATACTATTATTTCTAATAGTTCATACACAATTCCTTCTTTTAAGTTTTCATATTTCAATAGTGATGAAGAAAGAGTTATAAACAAAGAGACTAAGAGTTTTGAAATAAGTGTGCTTGAAGATGAATCAAATCTAAATCTTGAAAAAGCTACTTTAGAAAAAGCTACAAATAGTGTAGAAAAAAAACAAGTAGAAGAGATTATAGTTAAAAGTTCATTTCAAGGTAAAATTTTATACTTTTGTTTAGGTATTATATCAACACTATTAACATTAGGTTTATATTATTATGTTATAAATTCTAAAAAATCTAAAAAGCTTGAAGATACGCCTTTGATCAAAAAGGTTAAGCAATCTAAAACTTCAAATGAACTTCTAAAGGTTTTAAGTGTTTATGTTAATAAAAATGAAGAACTTAATAGATTGATTTTTAAATTAGAAAATAAAAATGAAGATTTAGATATTTTGAAAAAAGAGATTATTAAGCTTTTAAAAAGAGTTAATTTAAAAGGATTATAAATGAGAATAGTGTTAATAAGTATATTTTTAACAGTTTCAGTTTTTGCAAGTGAATATTATGCAAAACTAGAGCCAGTACAAAGTTATAAGATCAAGTCTTCAGTTTCAGGTAAAGTTGTTTATACAAATGAAGAGATTGAAGGTAAAGAAGCAAATAATTCTTTAATTGTACAAATAGATTCAAATATTGATAAAATAGATTTAGAACAATCAAAAAACAAACTTTCTTTTATCAATGAAATGATTAATATTGAGCAAAAAAACTATGATAGATTAAGTAGGATCTCTTCGAAACCTGCTTTTGAAAAGGATTCACAAAAACTAAAAGTTGTAAATTTAAAATCATCAAAAGCTGATATCATCATAAAAATAGAGAATTTAAAAGATACAATTTCAAAAAAGAGGTTGATTGAAAAATCAAATTATATTTCAAGTATCGCAGTAAAAGAAGGGGATTATGTTAATCCTGGAACACTTTTATATGAAGCACAAGATTTATCAAAAGCTAAACTATCATTTTTTGTACCAATTTCAAGTATTGAAAATATAGAGAAAAAAGATATTTATTTAGATGGTATAAAAACAGATAAGAAAATCCATAAAGTATATAAAGTAGCTGATGAATCTCATATTTCATCATATAAAGTAGAGATTATTGTTGATAAAGTAAAAACATTTTCAAGGTTAGTAAAAATTGAGTTCAAATAATAATATAGCATGTCCATTGGACTGTTTTGATGCTTGTCAAGCACAAAAAATAGATGATAATATTAAAGGTTCTGATGAGAATATTACAAATAAAAAGTTATGTGTAAATTTTGCATCACTTTTAAAACAAGAGTATTTACAAAAGCCAATTTATAAAGGTAATGAAATATCTTTAAATGAAGCAATTGATATTTTAGTAGAGAAGTTAAAAAATACAAATCCAGAAGATACAATTTATTATAAGGGTGCAGGAAATATAGGTTTAATGCAAAAAGCACCAAAAGCTTTTTTCTCTCAATATGGTTCAGTTTTAACAAAAGGTGGCCTATGTGATGAGATTGGAAATGAAGGAATTGAGCAAGGAAGAAATGGTGTAAATATAAATCCACCTTTAGAAAAACTTCTTGAAGCTGATGTGATTATATCTTGGGGTAGAAATTTTTGTGTTACTTCTTCTCATATGTATAATCAAGTAAAAGATAAGACATTAATTACAATTGATCCAATAAAGACAAAAACAGCAAAAAAATCAGATTTACATTTACAGATAAATCCAAAAACTGATTATGAATTAGCTTTAATGTTTACAAGACTTGCTCATATGAGTAATTTAGATGATGAAGAGTTTTTAGAAGAGTATTGTGAAGGGTATGATTGGTTTTTTGATATTGCAAAAAATAGACCTTTAGTATCTTATGAAGCAACTACTGGAGTAGGTCTTGATGAGGTATATAAATTCTTTGATTTAATTGAAGGTAAAAGTGTTGCTATTATGATAGGAGTTGGTGTTCAAAAGTATTTTGAAGGTGCTCAAATTATGAGATGTATTGATTCTTTTGCTGCATATATGGGATACCATAATCCAAAAACTGCAGGTGGAGTTTGGTACTTGTCTAACTCTTCTTATGGGTATAAAGACCAATTTGAAACAAAAAGTAAGAATAAAAAGGTTTGTGTACCTGAAATGGATTTTTCAAAATATGAAGTTTCATTTATACAAGGTGCAGATCCAGTAGTTTCAAATCCTAATACTCAATCAATCATAAATGGTTTAGAAAACTCTTTTGTAGTATATTTTGGTACAACTTTTAATGAAACATGTAAGTATGCTGATTTAATAATCCCTTCATCTTCATTTTTATCAAAACTTGATGTTAGATCTTCTTATGGAAATAGACATATATCAATTAGTGATGTAATAGAAGAAAAAAATGAGAATTCTTTAAGTGAATATGAATTAACTTCAATCTTACTTGATAAGTTTGGTTTTGAAAACTTAAAAGATGAAGAAGAAATAATTGAATATTATAAAAATACTGAAGTTGACTATGAAGAGTTAGAATCATTTGAATTTATTGAAGATATAGATATTGAGCCTTTATATAAAGATAAAACAGAAGAAGACTTTTATTTAATAACAGCTAAAAAAGATGACTCTTTAAATTCTCAGTTTAAAATTGATAACAATGTTTATTTGAATAGTTCAACGGGATACAAAGACGGTGATAGTGTAAAAATATCATCTAAATATGGAGAAGCTAATTTTAGTGTTAAAATATCAGATGATATAAAAAGTAATTGTGCTTTTTTCTTTTCAGGAAATAGATCTATAAATTATCTTACACCAAATAAAGAGGATGAAGTAGCAAACTCTACAATGTTTCAAGAGGTATTAATTCAAATTGAACTATCGTGAGCTTTTTTCAAAACATAAGGTAATAAGAGACTTATCTACAGTTCAATTAATAGCTTATTTTGGAGCATGGTTCTCAAATGTAGCTATTTATACAATGCTTGTACAATTTGGCTCTTCTGAGTTTGCTATTGCTGTTGTAACAGCAATGCACTTTTTACCTGCTGTGGTGATAGCTCCATTTTCAGGTGCTATTATAGATAGATTTAAACTAAAAAATCTAATGGTTGGATTACTTAGTGTTGAACTTTTAATGACGCTATGTTTCCTTTTAATAGATGATAAAAGTGATATTTGGCTTTTATTAATTTTTATTTTTATTAGAATGACTTGTGCATCAGTATTTTTCTCAGCTGAGATGTCTCTTTTAGCAAAACTTGTAAAAGGTCCTGCTTTACAAAAAGCAAATGAGGTTCACTCAATTATTTGGTCTTTTGCATATTCAGCAGGTATGGGAATAAGTGGGCTTGTTGTAAATTATGTGGGTGTGAAAACTGCATTTATTATTGATGCAGGTTTTTTCCTTGCAGCACTTTTAGTTTTATTTAGAATAGATTTTGAAGTAAAACAAAATGAAGTACAGCATAAAATCTTTGCTATGATTAAAGATGGATTTTACTATATAAAAGAAAATCCAAAAATTATGCACTTGATTTTTTTACATGCTAGTGTGGGATTAACATCTTTTGATACATTAGTTACACTACTTGCAAAAAATGAGTATAAGTATGTAATCGCTGTTCCTTTGGCAATTGGTATTTCAAATGCTGTAAGAGCTTTAGCTTTAATGGTAGGTCCATTTTTTATATCAAAATATGTTAATAAAACAAATATACATTATTTATTAATAATTCAAGGTGTAGCAATTATCTTGTGGGGTTTAACACAACATAATTTTTATGTGTCTTTAATTTTTGTATTTATGACAGGTTTATTTACAACAGTATTGTGGTCTATTACATATGCGCTTTTACAAGAAAAATGTGATGATGAGTATTTAGGAAGAGTAATCTCATATAATGATATGTTTTTTATGATTTCATGCATAATAACTACCTTATTTATTGGATTAATGGCAACTTTAACTTCTCTTGCTATAATAACTATCGTTTTAGGGCTTGCATTTATAATGTTTGCTTTTTATTTTATTAGGATTAGAACATGGATATAAATGAAAAAGTTTTACTTTTAGGGATTTTAAAAAAAGAGAGTGATGAATCTTTAACTGATGTTGTTTTAAAACTTGAAAACAATGGTCTTTTTTCACTAAAAGAAGGAAAAAGATTATTAAAAAATTTAAAGAAAAATGAGTATATTTTAGATTCATCTTTAAGTGTAAAAGGTGAATTATTAGCAAAGCAAGTAGAGCAAGAATTTAAAATATAAGAATAAAAATGTTTAAAGAGAAACACTTAACTGGTTTAATATACATAATACCAATGGTGTTTATTATATTAACTGCTTCGATTATAACTTTTATTCATATAGAAAAAACAAACTTACAATTTGAAACAGACTACAATAAGTTAAAAAATGAGTTTTTAAATAAAGAAGAACTAAGAATTTTAACTATTGTTGAGTCTGTTGACTCTTATATAAAATTTAAAAAAGCTAGTTCTTTAAATATAATAAAAGATAGTGTTAAATCTAAAGTTGATTTTGCAAATACAGTTTTAGATGGATTATACAATAAAGAAAAAAGCTTACATAACTCAATTCAAATTGAACTTTTAAAATCTCTTAGTCAAATTGAATCAAAAGACCATGGTAAATATTTTGTTTACACTTACCAAAAAGACTCAAAACTTTTAAATGCTTCAAATAGTACAACTTTAGGTGAACCTTTATATTCAAATAAAGAGTATCTAAAAAAGTTTAATCAAATACTAGGTTCAAAGGGCTCTGGATTTATTTTATATAATGCTAATGATTCTTTAAATGATAAAAAAGAGAGTTTAAAAATATCTTATATTAAAGATTTTAAAGAGTTAAATATTGTTATTGGATATAGTGTTGATTTAAAAGAGTATGAATCAATATCTCAAAATGAAGTAATCAAGAGACTTAATCTAATGAGTTTAGGTGAAAATGGTTATATTTTTACTATTGATGATGAGTTTAGAATTATTCAATACTCAAAAAGAAATAAATATGTAAATAGAAGCTTCTTAATGTATGAAAAAAATAAAGAGGTTATTGAATCTATAAATGAGTTTATGAAAAAATCAAGAGTTCAACTATCAAATGAAAAATATAAATTTATTTGGAAAAAAATTAATGAAAATAGTTATAAACTTTATATTTTAAACTATATTGAACATTGGGATTGGCTAATTACAGTTGCTGTAAATGTAAATAATATAGATAAAAATATTGAACAGATTTTAGGTACAAGTAAAAAGAAGACAGAACAAAGTATAAAAGAGACAATTCAGATTGTTGTTGTATTTTTAGTTATAGCATTAATTATTTCATATTTTGTATCTTTAAAACTAAATCACTTATTAAAAAAACATAAGATTAGAATAGAAAGCCAGAAAAATGCATTAAGAAATATCAATGCTACTTTAGAGTTTAAAGTTGAAGAAAAAACTAAAGAGCTTGAAGAATTAAATGATAAGTTAAAAAATAGATTTAAAGAAGAAGTTAGAAAAAATAGAAAAAAAGATCAGCTTTTATATAGTCAATCAAAAATGGCATCAATGGGTGAGATGATTGGTAACATAGCACATCAATGGAGACAACCATTAAGTACTATCTCTACAATAGCAAGTGGGAACTCTTTAAAAATGGAGTTTGATATTTTGGAAAAAGATGAACTAAAAAAAGATTTTTCTAAAATAGTTGATACAACAAAACATTTATCTGATACTATTGAGGATTTTAGAAATTTCTTTCATGAAAATAAGAGTTTTGAAGAGTTTGACTTAACAGATTTACTTAAAAAGAATTTATCATTAATTAGTGCTTCTTTTCAAAATAGTTATATAACTGTGGTTGAAAACTATAATAGTGTAAAAATTAGAGCTATTAAAAATGAACTTTTACAAGCAACTTTAAATATCTTAAATAATGCAAGAGATGCCTTACTTGAAATAGAAGAATCAAAAAGATTTATTGTAATTGATATTTACAGCGATGATAAGTATGCTTATATATGTATAAAAGATAGTGCAGGTGGTGTTCCTGATGATATTAAAGATGATATATTTAAAGCTCACTTTACAACTAAAGATCAAAAAAGTGGTACAGGTATAGGTCTTTATATGACAAAGCAGATTATTGAGAAACATTTAAATGGTATTTTAAGTGTAAATAATGAAGAGTTTGTATTGGAAGAACTAGTTTATAAAGGTGCTAATTTCAAAATCTCTCTTCCCTTAGAAAGTAAATAAATAACTTTTAGAAACATAGATTTATTAAGTTTTAAAAATCATAATTAATATTTTTGTTAATCTAAATCTTTAGCTATAATCTTGTATATTCAAAAGAAAAATAAGGGAAGTAAATGATTTTAGATTATAAAGATATAAATGATTTAAACAGATACAAAATAATGTCAGGAACTGTTGTTCCAAGACCAATTGCTTGGATTGTTACGGAAGATGAAAATGGAGTTTTAAACTGTGCACCATTTTCTTATTTTATTCCTATTTCATCTAATCCAGCTTTAGTACTTGTTGCTATTGGGCAAAAAGATGATGGAACTCCAAAAGACTCACTTGCTAATATTAATAAAAGTAAAAAAGCTACTATCTGTTTTGCTAAAAAAGAGCATGCTGAACTTGTACAAAAATGCGCAACACCTTTAGATAAAGGTCAAAGTGAAATCGAAGAGTTTGAAATTGAAGTTCAAAATGTAAAAGAGGGATTCCCTCCAATGATTGCTTCATGTGAAAGTGCACTATTTTGTGAGTATTATGATACATATGAAATTCCAGGAAAAACTACACCAGTAATTTTAGAAGTTAAATATCAATTTATAGAAGATGATAAAATCAATGAAAGAAATCATGTAAATATTGATAATATTGGAAGATGTGGTGTTAAGTTTAAAGCACTAGTTGACCTATAAAACAAAAAAGAGTATTACTCTTTTTTGTAGCTTAAACTGATAAATTAATTAACTTTTTTTATAAAGACTTATTTGTTATATTTAGCATTATAAAAAACTTTTTTTCAACTTTCTTAATAATAAATAACTCACTAATAATATCTTGATTACATTACGGTTACAGAGAAATAACCGTTAAATATCTATTGATATATTTTATACTATAGTACAAAAAATATACTTTGGAGATGTAATGAATAAAATAAAATTGCAAAATAAGATACTACTTATTTTAGTACTGCCCATAATTAGTATTATTGTTTTATCTGCAATGATTCTTGAAAGAGAGTACAATATAAAAAAATCAACTCTGACTACGCAAGAGTATTTGAATTTTAATATTAAAGTAAGTAGCTTATTAGATGAATTTCAAAAGGAAAGATATTATTCTTTAGTTTATGTTTCTTCTTATGGAAATAGTTTTAAAACTGAACTTCAATCTCAAAAGAGTAAAACTATAGAAAACCTTGAAAAATTTAATAAATTTATTGAGAATTTTGATTCTTCTAAATATGGTATTAAAATAGAAAATAATTTAGAAGAGTTAAAAAAAGAGTTATCAACTTTAATAGATTTTAGAAAAAAGATTGTTCAAAATCAAGTTGACTCAACAAAAGTTAGAAATTATTATGACTCACTAAACGATAGACTTTTATCTTTTTTAGATGAGTTAGTGACTTTTTCTAATAATGGTGAGTTATCAAAATATTCACAACTATTAGTATCTTTATCAAATACAAAAGATAAAGCTTATGAAGAGTCTTTAATTCTTAGAAATATTTTTGAGGTTGCTTCTGTCTCTAGTGAAGATGGTTTTAGATTTGGCTCATTAGTCTCTTCTCAAAATACATATCTAAATACTTTTGAGAAGTTAGCTTTTGAAGAAGAGTCTAAGAAATTAGAAGAGTTTTTAAAATCAAATGAAAATAGTGAAGTTGAAAAGTTTAGAGAATTAGTAACTATAAAAAATAGTAAAGAGAGTCTTTTAACTGAAATAAAAGAACTTGCTGGATATGGTGGCTTGATACATAATTTCAAAAACTATGTATTAAGAGGTGATTTAGATAATTATAAAAAATTTGAACAATATCATGTATCTATTATTAGAAAGTTAAAAGCATATAATAGAATAAAAGGTGTAACAAGAGCAGAAAAAAAGCTAATTAAGAAAATAAAAAGAGTATTTGATTCATATTTATTAATGGCTTCGGAAATTCAAGCTTTAAGACAGCAAGAACAAACAATTGAGCAAATAGATGAGTATGTTCAAGTTGATGATTCACAAGCTTTAAAAGCTTTAAGTGAATTGTCTAAAAATATATATGGTTCAGATTTGAAAAAATGGGATGAGGTTTCTTTAAAAAGAATTGAGAAATTAAGTAGCTTAGAAAAAAGTATTGTTTCAAAACTTTCTAATATTATTGATGAAAAGATTGCAACAATTAATCAAGACTTTTCTTTATTAATTGCTTCAATTATTTTAGTTCTATTTTTAGTGTTTGCATCAGTGTTCTTTATGACAAGAAAAATAGTTGGTTCGCTTAAAGAGTTTAAACAAGGTTTAGAGTATTTCTTCTTGTATGTTATAAGACAAAAAGAGTATTTAAAACCAATGGAAGTTAAAGGTAGTGACGAATTTGCTTTAATGACAAAAGATATGAATGAACAAATTGTAAAAATAAGAGATATTATTGAGCAAGATAGAAAGGTTGTAAGTGAACTTGCAGATGTAGCACAGAAAACTTCAAATGGATTCTTACAATATCAAATAAAACAACATGGAGCTACAGCTGAGGTTGAATCATTAAGAGTAAGTATCAATGATATGATATTAAATACTAGTTCTAAAGTTGCAAATATAAATAAAATTCTTGATGGATATGCAAAAGGTGCATATGATACAAGATTAAATGAAGATGAGAAAGAGGGCTTATATGGTGACTTTGGAACACTATTTGCAGGTTCTGTTTTATTAGGACAATCAATATCACAACTAATTGCAATGATTACAAATGCAGGAAGAGAACTTGAGTCAAATACAATTACTTTAAGTCAATCTTCTCAGAATCTATCAACTAGTGCAAATGAGCAAGCATCATCTTTAGAAGAAACAGCAGCTTCAATTGAGCAAATTACAACTAATATGCAATCAAGTAGTAAAGATGTAGAAAAAATGCTTACTATTTCTGATGAGCTAAATAATACAGCAAGAACAGGAAATGAGTTAGCATCAAAAACTTCCCAATCTATGGATGAAATTAATGATAAAGTAACAGCAATCAATGAAGCAATTAGTGTTATTGATAAAATTGCATTCCAAACAAATATCTTATCTTTAAATGCAGCCGTTGAAGCAGCAACTGCTGGTGAAGCAGGGAAAGGTTTTGCTGTTGTTGCACAAGAAGTAAGAAACCTTGCAAGTAGAAGTGCTGAAGCTGCAAATGAGATTAAGGCTTTAGTTGAAGATGCCACACTAAAATCAAATGAAGGTAAAAATATTGCTAATAACATGATAAAAGGTTATGATGAACTATCTTCAAAAATTGTTGATACTAAAAATATTATTGATAATGTAAGTTTAGCAATAAAAGAGCAAGAAAGTGGAATGGTTCAAGTTAATGCAGCCGTGGCACATCTTGATAAAATGACACAAGAAAATGCTTCAACATCAGCAAATATTGGACAATTATCAAATGAAGTTGCCCAACTTTCATCAAGACTTTTAGGAATTACTAAAAAGACTAAAATTACAGATAAATATTATGATATGGTTGATGATATTGATTTAATTCAACAAATCTCAAAATATAAAAACAATAATATTAATCTTAAAAAAGAGTATTATAAAGAATTAAATAGATTTACGCATATTGATGTAGTAAAAAATGAAGATACAGAACTTGGTAGATGGATTATTGATAGTGAATCAAAAAATATGCACTATACAAGTACAACTCAATGGAGAAATCTAAAAGTTAAAAAAGAGAATTTCCATACACTAATGCAAGAGTTTATGGATTTAAATGCTTCAAATGCAAGTAATGATGAATTAAAAGAAAAAGCAAAAGATATTGAATATATTACAGGTGAATTATTTGGTTGTCTAAATGATATAGCTGTAGTTAATACAAACTATTTAAGAAAGTAGTATAAAAGGAGTTTAACCTTTTATACTTTATTGTACTACTTGATGAAGTTTAGAACACTTACTTAAGAAAGTATCCATTCCACACATGTCATTGTAAATATCATCAAATGAATGGAAGTGTGCATCATAAACATAAACAAAAATCTCATCACCTTTTTCTAAGAAGTTCTTCTTTCCAAAGTCTGCATAAGCTGTTGCTCCTGCTGCGATTAAAATACCTTTAGCATCTTCTGCTGCTGTATTTAAAAATTGTGTTAACTCTTCTAATGGTCCACAATCTTCTTGAGTATTTAGTTTATCAATCATCCAGTCTTTTAATTGTTCAAAGAAATAGCTATATGACTTTACAGCACTTGTCGTTCCATAATCATGCACAATACCATCTCTTTTTATAAATGAAGCAATATGATATTTATTTAAAATACCTTTTTCAGTAAAGTTATCAATCTCTATGATATCTTGAGAAATACCTTTTGTATTTTCTCCCCAGTTCTTTTTTGTACTTAGCTTATTTCCATCTTGGATTCTAATAGAGCAATCATTGAAAGCAGAAAAATATTTAGGAACAATATCTTTAACTTTTCCGTCTTCATAAACAAAATCACAAATTAGTGCAACTTCTGCTTCTACTTGTAAGTTGTCTTTTTCTCTTCCATGTGTGTAAATAATCTCATCACAAATAGGATATGTTCCTAAAAATGAATCATGCCCTTTAATATAAAAAGGAAACATTCCTTTTGGAGCATCTTTTTCTTCTGTTTTGATTACTGAAAACTCATCAGCTTCCCCAGCTTCCCCTAAGTGGTTAGCAAAATTTCCAGCAACAGCAAATCCTAAATAATCTTTTAAATCGTCTAATAACATATTGAGTTTTCCTATAAAATATATCAATCTTTTTTTGTTGAATAAGAATATAGCATAAATCTATCTTCTTAAAGTCAAAGTAAAAACTTAGTTTTTTTGTATAAGGATTATTTTAGGAGGGAGTATTATTTCAAATAAGGTTAGAAAAAAGAAGTATTAATCACAAAGGCAAAAGCCTTTGTAATTAAATAGTTCTCCATTTTGCAGGACCTGTAGTGTGAATAGATACACCCTCAGTGTCGACCGCAACAGTAACTGGCATGTCTTTTACTTCAAATTCGTAAATAGCTTCCATACCAAGTTCTTCAAATGCTACAACTTTAGCATCTTTAATTGATTGAGAAATTAAGTAAGCTGCACCACCAGTTGCAATTAAATAAGTAGATTTGTACTCTTTAATTAAATCAATAGTTGGTTGTTTTCTTTCAGCTTTACCAATCATACCCATGATACCGATTTCCATCATGTCTTTAGTAAATTTATCCATTCTTGTAGATGTAGTTGGTCCTGCTGGTCCTACTTTTTCATCTCTTACTGGATCAACTGGTCCAACGTAGTAGATAAATCTGTCTTTTAATTCAACACCATTTGGAAGTGGCTTACCAGCATTTTTGTACTCAACGATTTTTTTGTGAGCAGCATCTCTTGCAGTTAAGATTTTTCCAGATAATAGTAGAGTATCACCTGATTTAAATTGAGATAAGTTCTCTTTTGTTAAATCTTCAATGTTAACTTTTTTTACTGTATCCATTGGGATTTCTAAATCTGGCCAAATATCTAAATCTGGTTTTTCAAATTTAGCAGCACCATTACCATCTAATTCAAAGTGAATATGTCTAGTAGCAGCACAGTTTGGAATCATAGCAACTGGTAAAGAAGCAGCGTGACATGGGTAGTCTAAGATTTTAACATCTAAAACAGTAGTAACACCACCTAAACCTTGTGCTCCAATACCAACTTTGTTAATATCTTCGTATAATTTAAGTCTTAATTCTTCTAAAGCATTTTGTGGACCTCTTGCTTTTAGTTCATGAATATCAACGTGATCCATTAAAGACTCTTTAGCTAATAACATAGCTTTTTCTGGATTTCCACCAATTCCAATTCCTAAGATACCAGGAGGACACCATCCAGCACCCATATTTCTTACATTTTCCATAACCCAGTCATAGATTGAATCAGATGGGTTTAATACTGCAAATTTAGATTTGTTTTCAGAACCACCACCTTTAGCAGCTACTGTAATATCTAATCTATCAGAGTTATCAACACTCATGTGAATAACTGCTGGAGTATTGTTTTTAGTGTTTTTTCTTTCACCTGCTGGGTCAGAAACTACTGAGAATCTTAAAGTATTATCTGGGTCAGTATAACCTTTAGCTACACCATCATTTAAAATATCTTCTAATTCTCTTGAAATATCAAGTTTAGCATTTAAACCAACTTTTACAAAAATGTTGATTGATCCAGTATCTTGACATAAAGGTCTATGACCCATTGCACACATTTTTGAGTTAATTAAAATTTGTCCGATAGCATTTTTTGCTGATTCAGATTGTTCTTTTTCATAAGCCTCAACCATTCCTTCTACGAAATCAGTTGGGTGATAATATGAAATGTATTGACATGCTCCTGCAACACTATCAATAATATCTTGTTCTGTAATAACGCTCATTTGTTCCCTTTTCTTTAGAAATTGTAATTATTATACCTATGTAATTATGAAAAAAATCTTTTTTCATAAAATCTTAACAATTTTATTTTCAAAAAGTGTTAACTCTTAACAGCTATATAAATAATTGATATTTTAACTAAAGATTATTAAGTAAAAAAAGGTTTTGTTTTATAAGAAAAAAAATTAAGTGATTTATAAGAAGTAATCTAAGGCAAAAGCCTTAGATTATTTAAGTTATTAAGAGAAGAATCTTGAATTAGTTTCGTCCATTAATTTTGCACCAGAGAAGTGAGCTCTTTGAACTAATTCCCAGAAATATCTGTAAGTAGCTCTATCATGTAACTCACCATCGTACTGGATTGGTCCCCACTCAGCATCTTGTGCTAAGATTAAGATGTTTTGTGCAGCTTCTAACTCAGTAAAGTCAGGTTTCATTGCATCAACGATAGCTTGTACTTGTGTTGGGTAAATTGACCACATTCTCATGAATCCAAACTCGTTTCTAGCTCTTTCTGCATCTTTGTAAGTTTGGTATGGGTTTTTAAGGTCAAGTGTTACGTTGTGTGCTGGAATAACATGGTTTTGGATTGCAGCTTGAGCAACTTTAGCTTTAGCAGCACCAATTAATCTGTGATCAAATTGACCAGGAGATCTCATGTTGATTGCAGGAATTGCACCTTGGTATCCAGATACGAAGTCCATTAATCCAAAGTCTAAAACTTGTAACCATGGTAATGTAGCGATTTTTTCTACATCTTGTAATGCACCGTGAGTTTCAATTAAGATGTGAATTGGAATCTCTCTTGAAATACCAGCTTTAGCAGCTACTTCTTGAATGTACTCAATTTGAGTTTTTACATCTTCGTAAGAAGTTGATTTTGGTAATGTAATGTATGCTAATTTTTCACCAGCACCAGGAACTAAAATATCAACATCTTGTCTCCAATCTGGATGAGAGAAATCGTGGATTCTAGTACCAGCCATTCCATATGGGTTCTCTTCAGAGTTAACAACTCTAACGATCATTTCAGCATGCTCAACTTCTTTACCAGTTTCTGCTCCATCTTCACAGTCACAAGTAATATCGAAAACTGGTCCTAGTTTTCTTTGCATATCAAAACCTTTTTTGATTAGCTTTTCGCTACCTGCAAAGTGCTCACAAGTTGGAATAATTGGTAAAGATTTACCAGATTCAAATAGTGCTTCGTTTGGGTGTGTCATTATAATTTCCTTCCTTTTTTAAAATTAAATTTATTTTTGAGTTTTTTTCTTTGGAATGATTACTGTGTAATCTAAATCAAGTACTACATTTTTTAAGTACTTACCATCTTCACCTTTTGGTGACTCAATTTCATCAGATTTTTGATTTTTAACAGCAATTGTTCTTAATCTTAATAATCCAATATCATCTCTTTTATGATCAATTGTATCTAATACTTCTGTATAAGCATAGATAGTATCTCCAGCATAAGTTGGATTTGCATGAGCACCAGAGTTAATAGCATACATCCATGACGCGTTTTGTAAACCATTAAATGAAATTGCTCTTGCTATTGAGATTACAATACCACCATACATTAATCTCTCTCCCATCGGAGTAGATTTCATCATATGGTCATTGAAGTGTACTTTTGCATTGTTTTGGTATAACTTAGTTGCTAAAGTGTGGTCACTGTTATCAATTGTAATACCTTCTGGGTGATTTAATCTTTCACCTTTTTCATAATCTTCAAAGAAATATTTTCCACCAGATGCGTCAGTATCAACACACTTAATCTCTGGAATATTAATCTCATCTAAAATTGGAGTTGACTCAGCAAAAGTAGGAATTTCTTTAATTCCAGTTGTTGTAGTCTTGTCCTTTTTATGAACCATTACCCATCTTTTGAAGTTTAATACTTCCTCACCTTTTTGGTTTACACCAATAGAGTGAACATAAACAACTCCTGATTTTCCATTTGAGTTTTCTTTTAAACCAATAACTGTTGAAGTCATAGAAACTGTATCTCCAACATATACTGGATTAGGGAATGAAATCTCAGCATAACCTAAGTTAGCAATCGCATTTAACGAAATATCTTGTACCGACTTACCAAAAGTTAAGTGGAAGTTTAATGTATCATCAATAGGTCTTTTATCATATCCCATCTCTTTTGCTACTACATCAGATGAATGTAAAGCAAATCTAGAACCAGTAAAAGCGATGTATAAAGATACATCACCTTCACTTACTGTTCTTGGAAGTGGGTGTACTATTTTTTGACCGATTGAGAAATCTTCGAAAAAGTTTCCAACGTTAATTTTAGACACTTAGTTCTCCTTATTTACCAAATAGGTTTTGACCTAATGATTTATATGTTTCATATAAAGCAATCATTTTTCTAGCCCATTTAATTCTTGGACCATCAACAAGTTTATTGTTATGTAAGATTACTTCTTTACCTTCTTTTTTAGCTTCTTCATATGATGCAATCATAGCTTCATAGTTTTCAACTTCTTTTTGCTTTGGAGTAAAGATATCATTGATGTACTCAATTTGGATTGGGTGGATTAAAGACTTACCATCGAATCCTAAGTTAAATGCATCTTTAGTTGAATCTTCACAAGCAAACTCATCATGAACATCAAAATGTGGTCCATCAATAACAATTTTACCGTATGCTTTTGCAGCTAGTGCAATTTGTGATAGGTAGTTGAACATTGCTTTTGAACCTTTTTTAATGTCAATTTGAAGTCTATTAGCTAACTTGTTTGAACCTGCAACTACAACTGCAACTTTTGGTGATGCTGCACAAATGTCTTGGATATTTAAAACTGCTAATGGTGTTTCAATCATAACCATAAGTGTTAATTCAGGATTTACATCTTCAATTAATCTTACAGCTTCTAAAACATCTTCTTTAGTTTCAATTTTCGAGAATAATAAAGCATCAAGTTCAACTTCTTTTGCAAGTTCTAAATCTTTTGCAATATCTTCACTATTTAAGTTGTTAATTCTAAGAACTCTCTCAGACTCACCAAACTTACAACCTTGTTCTTTATAAACAGTTCTAATAGTTTCTCTTCCTGCTTCTCTTTGCTCTGGTAGAATCGCTTCTAAGTCAAAGATTACAGTATCAGCTAATACAGATTTTGCTTTTTCAACATTGTGCTTGTTGTATGACGGTACAAATAACATAGATCTTCTAGCTTTGTACTCAACAATCTCTTCACCTGTCTCTTTAGCATGGTATTGGTCATGTAAGTTTTTAACTAATTGTTTTCTTAAAACTTTACCATTTTTAGTTCTTGGATAATCACTCATTCCAAAAATAAATTTAGGTGCTTTATATTTAGCTAGATTATCTTGTGCAAATTTTAAAATTTCAGCTTCTTTTTCTTCAGATAAAGTATCATGTCCAATTACTGCAATTGCAACAAGTGTTTTATCTTTAGCAATATCTAAACCAAATGCAACACAATCAGCTACATCACTATTAGTTTTTACAACTCTCTCAATCTCATGTGGAGATACTCTGAATCCCATAGTGTTGATAATATCATCTTTTCTACCAATGAACCAGATATATCCATCTTCATCTTTCTTAGCGTAATCACCAGTAAAGAACCATCCATTGTGTCTAGCTTTTCTAGTCTCTTCTTCTAGTTGCCAGTATTCTAAGAATAAACCTGGATCATCTTCACCGATACAAATCATACCTTCAGTTCCATCTTCAACTTCTTCAAGTGTATCTGGATCTAATAATTTTACAGTGTGTCCTGGTTGAACAAATCCAGCAGAACCAGGTCTAATTGGATTGTTTTTAGAGTGTGAAATATAGTATGAACACTCAGACATACCAATAGCTTCGAAAATATCTTGCTTAAATCTTTCTCTCCAAAGACCAATCATCTCATCAGATAAGTGCTCACCAGCAGACATACAATATCTTAATGATGGACAATCTTCAGCTGTAAATTCAGTCTTTTGAATGATTTGTCTATAAATTGTAGGTACTCCAATAAAGATAGTACACTTATGCTTTTTAATAAGCTCAATCCATGTTCCAGCTTCGTTTGCACCTTCATATGCAATTACTGTATGACCGTTGAATAATGGGTCCATTAATGCTGAACCTAATACATAAGTCCAGTTGAATTTACCAGAGTGCATGATTCTATCATTCTCTTTAAAGTCAAACCAGTACTCAGTTGCAGGAGTTCTACCAACTAGTGATCTATGAGAGTGTAAAACACCTTTTGGATAACCAGTAGTTCCTGATGTATATACTAAGTATGCTGGCTCACCAGATTTTGACTTATAGTGGTTAGGAGTTTTATCTGTTTCTTCTAAAACTTTATTTAAAGCGTAAACATTCATTCCCTTTGGTACTTTAAGTCCATCAACGCTATCAATACCTGCAACAATAATTGTTTTAAGGTTATCAAGGTTTTCTAAATATGGAGTTAAGTTTTCATACATAGTAGCACTTAGTACGATTGCTCTTGCTTGAGAATCTTCTGCTAAGTACTTAACTTCAGAACCTGATAATAAAGTTGATGTAGGAACTGCAATAATTCCTGCTTTAATTGCTCCAAAGAATGAAATAGGGTATGCAAGTGAGTTCTTTAAACAAACTAGTACTCTATCTCTAGCTTCAAAACCTAAACCTTGTAAGAAGTTACAAACTTGGTCAGATTTTTCTGCTAAGTCTTTATATGAAATTTCATCAGTACCTAACTTATCATCTTCGATAATCATAGCAGTATTGTTCTCTTTATCAGTCCCTACATGAGATGATGTACAAGCAACACCGATATTTAAAAATTCAGGTATTTCAATTTTAATATTTGAACTCATATTATAACTCCCTATTAAATTTGACCGTATGGCCAGTTTTCTTTAAATGTATGAATTGGCATTTTATTTAATACTGTTAATGCAAATAATTCATCCTCTTTTGGTAATGCTCTTAATGCATACGCTCTTAATAAGTTTTGTAATGACTTACCAAACATTGGTGGATCTAACATCTCACCTTCATATCTGATTGCACCAGATAATAATGCATCTGCTTCAATAGCAGCTTTTAAGATTGAAACATCTTTAGCTATCTCTTTTGGAGATGGAGTAAATGCAACTTTACATACATTAATATGATTTGGAGTAATTACTTGCTTACCAGTAAGACCCATGAAACACTCTTTTTTAGCGTGAGCGTAAACTTGTCTTGAAGCTTCATCACCATGTAAATCTAACCATCTTCTAATATCTTTTTTCTCAACACATGAATCTGGTAAAGAGTGTGGTGTTAACATTACTTCAACTCCACCAATTACACCTGTACCTTTAACTCTTGCTTCCATTGTTAACATGTTAAAGAATGTTTCTAATTCATTAATCCATCCAGTTGGAGTAATTTTATACGCCATTGCTTTAGAGAAATCGTGAATACCAAATACAACGTGTTTAACTGTTGAGTGGTCCATTAATCTATCAGCAATTTGAAGTGATTTTGGATGCTCAATAATTGGTTGAATTGTTAAGTTACTTCCAATAGATACTAACCAAGAAGATAAGTCTCTAATTTCAGCTGAACCATAAACCTCTCCAGCTTTAGCTAAAACAATTACATCAATGTATTGGTGAATTTGTTTTAACATTTTTAAATCTTCTTCATACTCGTCTGTTCTGAATGGGTTGATTCTTACAGCTATTTGAAAGTTTCTTTCAGGGAACTTTGGAAGTTCTTGAATTAATAACTCTCTTGACATAGCTTTTTGTCTACAACCATCTTCTAAGTCAAAAAGTACAGTATGTGCTTTTGTTTTATAAGCATGTTTTTGTAATCTAAGCTTTGCTTGCTCCATACTCTCGTATGTTCCGTCTAATGGATTAAACTTAATTGGCGGGTAGTAAATTTGAATACCTGGCCAGTAACCACCAAGAACTGGTGTTAAGTCATCATTTGCCGTTAATTTAGATAAATCTATTGCAGAAGTCATCTTACTTTACCTTTCTATATTGTTTTGTGCTTTTATTTGCTTCCTGTTTTTAAGCCTATTAATTATAGCTTATTAAAAACGAACGAGAAAGTTATACAGCATTTAAAATGAATTGTTTTCATATTATTTAAAATAGCAATTTTATTTAAGATTAGATTTAGAATTATAATAAAAGTAGGTATTTATGGTGCTTTGATGTAATAAAAGTGTATCAAAAGTGTAAGAAAAGGCTAGGTTTTACTTAAAAATAAAAGTGCGAAAAAAACCAAAATTTTGTAAATTTTCAAATTTTTTACAAAAAAATCAGTTTTTTTCAAAAATCTAAATAAAAAATTTAGATCTCATTTAGATAGTTGATTTCACTAAAATAGTCTTTTAAAAATGGCAATGATACTTCTTCAAAACTATCTTTATCTTCATATAGATTTATAAAGAATTCAAAGTTAATATTTTTTGTTTTTAAAGCTTGTATAGAAAGTAGGGTATCATTTATGCAACCAAGTTTTGAAGGAGTGATTAAAAAAGCTTCAGCATTAAACTCTTTTATTAAATCTATAATAAATATATCTTTTTCAACAGGAACCATTAATCCTCCTGCGCCTTCAATGATTAAAACATCACACATTTTTTGAAGTTCTTTTTGTTTTTGTTTTAAGAACTCCATATCTATTGTTGTATTTCCTTTCGCTACATAAGGAGCAGCAGGAAGTTTAAATTGATAAGGTACTATATCATTTATAGTTACATCAAACTTAGGATTTAGCTCTTTTACTAACTTTAGCATTTTAGAACCATCTAATGGTTTATCTATCACTCCTGTTTCACAAGGTTTTAAATAACCAACTTTTAAACCTAAACTTGCGAAATATCTTAGAAACTTTTCACAAGCGTAAGTTTTTCCAACATCAGTATTTGTTGCTGTTATGAATATTGTTTTATTTTGATAATAATTTTTTTGTTTTAGCATATAATTTTCTTTTTGGTATAATTTATGTATTTTAAAATTTAGATTATATTTTATCACATAAAAGGTTTGAAGTGAGTAACGAAATAGAAATAGAATTAGATGATGAATTAGATTTAGAAGAACCTAAGAAGTTTAAGGTTTTACTATTAAATGATGATTACTCAACAATGGATTTTGTTATAGATGTATTAGTAAAAGTTTTTAGAAAGTCTGTTGATGAAGCATCAAGTATTATGATGAATATTCATAATAAGGGTAAAGAAGTTTGTGGCGTTTATACTTACGAAATAGCTGCAACTAAAGTTGCACAAGTAAAAACAATGGCAAGAGAGAAGGGCTTTCCTTTAAAAGCTGTTATGGAAGAAGAGTAAAAAATGATAAGTAATGAGCTAAGAAATATTTTTGCACAAGCTGTAAGCTATGCAAAAAGTAGTAAACATGAGTATTTAACAAGTGAACATATTTTTTTAATGTTACTACACGATGAGACTATTGAAAATCTTTTTATAGATTTAGGAGTTGATTCAAATAAGCTTTTTGACGATACTAAAAAGTATATAGATGAAAATACACCGGTATTACCAGAGGGTGTTGAAGATGAACCAATAGAGACTGTATCTTTAACATCAACAATTGAGTATATGGTAGCACATACACAAACAAGTGGTAAGCAAAAAGCAAATGTAGAAGATATGTTTGTGGCACTTTTAAAAGATGAGAAGTCTTATGCTTCTTATTTAATAAAAAAATCAGGAATTCAAAGAGTTGATATTTTAGAAGAGATTTCACATAAAGAGCCTGATGAAGACGTGGAAAACTCTAAAGTTGGTGAGGAAAAAGAGAACAAAGTATTAGACCAGAACTCTACAGAGTTAGTAGAACTTGCAAAAAAAGGTGAAATAGATCCTGTAATTGGAAGAGAAAAAGAGATTTCAAGAGTAATTGAAATACTTTCAAGAAGAAAGAAAAATAATCCTATTTTAGTAGGTGAACCAGGTGTTGGTAAAACTGCAATTGCTGAGGGCTTAGCTTTAGAAATAGCAAATGAAAGAGTACCTGAGTTTTTAAATAATGCAAAAGTATTCTCTCTTGATATGGGTTCTATGATTGCAGGGACAAAGTATAGAGGTGATTTTGAAAAGAAATTAAAATCACTTTTAAAAGAAGTAGTAAAAGTTCCAAATGCAATTTTATTTATTGACGAAATTCATACAATAGTTGGTGCTGGAAGCGTTGGTGGAAGTGCTATGGATGCTTCAAATATCTTAAAACCTATGCTTGCAAATGGAAAACTAAGATGTATTGGTGCTACTACTTTTGCAGAGTTTAGAAATGACTTCTCAAAAGATAAAGCTTTAAGTAGAAGATTTGCTAAAGTAGATGTTGAAGAACCATCAACTGAAGATGCTATAACAATTTTAGAAGGTTTAAAATCTAAATATGAAGAGTTTCATGGTATTAAGTATTCAAAAGGTGCTATACAAAGTGCTGTAGAGCTTAGTAAAAAGTATATTACAGATAGATTTTTACCTGATTGTGCTATTGATGTTATTGATGAGGTTGGGGCTTCTAAGAAGATTGGATTAGCTAGTACAAAAACAAAAACTAAAAACAATCTTACTGTATCTTCTAAAGATATAGAACTTACAGTTTCAAAAATGGCTCATATTCCAGCTAGAAGTGCTACTAAGTCTGACTTGACTTTATTAAAATCTTTAGAGAAAAATATGCAAAAAAGAGTATTTGGACAAGATGATGCAATTTCTGCAATTACTCAATCAATTAAGAGAAATAAAGCAGGACTTGGACTTGATAAAAAGCCTATTGGAAGTTTCCTTTTCACAGGACCTACAGGTGTTGGTAAAACTGAAGTTGCAAAAGAGTTATCAAATCAATTAGGTGTTCATTTTGAGAGATTTGATATGAGTGAATATATGGAAGCTCATACAATCTCAAGACTTATTGGTGCACCTGCTGGATATGTTGGTTTTGAACAAGGTGGACTTTTAACTGAGGCTATTAGAAAACATCCTCATACAGTTCTATTACTTGATGAGATTGAAAAAGCTCATCCTGATTTAATGTCTATTTTACTTCAAGTTATGGATAATGCTGAACTTACAGATAACAGTGGAAATAAAGCTGATTTCCAAAATGTAATTTTAATCATGACTTCAAATCTTGGTGCTACAGAAGCTAATGTTATGGGGTTTGCAAAAGATGATGGGCTAAATGAAAATAAAGCTATCAATAAATTCTTTGCACCTGAGTTTAGAAATAGACTTGATAATATAGTATCATTTGCACCTCTTAGTTCGGATGTAGTAGCAAAAGTTGCAGGTAAATTTATAGAAGACTTAGAAGAGGCCTTAGTTGATAAGAATATTAAGATTTCTATTACAGCTAAAGCTAAAAAAGAGTTAGCCTTATTAGGTTATGACAAAGCAATGGGAGCTAGACCACTTAATAGAGTTATTTCAGAGAAAATTAAAAATGTTCTTACAGATGAAATTTTATTTGGAAAACTTAAAAAAGGCGGACAAGTTAAGATTGACTATAAAGAAGATTTTACATTCGAATATAAGCCACTTTAACAAGTGGCTTTTTTTAAACTCTAAAATTAATTAAACTAAATTTAAGAATTGTTTAAAATAAAAAATGAGATAATTAGTAATACAATTTGTAAAACTAGCTAATTAAAGATTTTTTGAAAGGAGTTTACTATGAGATTAAATACAAACATAGCTGCATATATAGCCTATGAAAATTATAATACAACTAGTAATCTTTATCAAAAATCTTTAGAGAGACTATCAAGTGGACTTAGAATAAATAGTGCAAGTGATGATCCCTCAGGTTTAGCTATTGCAGATAAACTAAGAACTCAAGCTAATTCTGTAAAACAAAGTATAGAAAATGCAAATTCAGCAATAGCTTTAACTCAAATTGCAGATAAAGCTATGAGTGAGCAATCTAATATAATTGATATAATTAAATCAAAACTTATACAAGCTAGAACAGCAACTACTTCTGATGAGGGAAGAGAAGCTATACGAAAAGATATTGTTAAATATATTGAGCAACTTGATAACATAGCATCTCAAACAAACTATAATGGAATAAGTCTTTTACAGCAAGGAAGTGATGATGACACTTTATCAAATGAGCTTAGTTTTCAAGTGGGTGAGCGTTCAAGTGATACTATTAAACTAAATGGTGTTCGTTCAAATAGTACTGGACTTAATTTAACTGCATTAAAAAATTTAGCTCAAGGTGGACTTACTGCTGATATAGCAGCCACAAATATGGGAGTACTTGATGATGCCTTAACTACTTTAAACTCTTTTAGATCAGAATTTGGTTCTACTCAAAACCAACTTGAATCATCTATTAGATATATGATGACTATGGAAACAAATCTAAGAGCTAGTGAATCAACTATTAGAGATGTTGATTATGCAGAAGAAATAATGAATTTAAATAGATTAAAAATTGCAATGGAAGCTGGAATGTATGCTATTGCACAAGCTAATAAAATACAAGATATTATGCTTAAATATTTATTTAGATAAATAATTAGTGTTTATTAACACAATTTCTATACAATAGTTTTGTAGACTTTCAAAAATTTAGTGCTTATTTAGCAACTCTAAAGTAAAATAAAAAATTATTAATCAAAAGGATTAGAACATGAAAAAGATTTTATTAAGTTCAGCTGTAGCTGTGTTATTATTTACTGGTTGTACTGAAGAAAAAAAAGAAGAAACAACTCCTACACCTAAAGCTGAGGTAAAACAAGAAGTTAAAACAACTGTTGAACCAAAAGTTGAAGAAGTAAAAACAGAGCCAACAACTAAAGAAGTAGTTGCACAAGCTGCTACTGAAGTTAAAGATACAGTTGCTAAAGCAGCTGAAGATATTTCAAAATCTGTTGCAACTGCTGCTTCAAAAGTTGCTGAGGATACACCAGCTGTAGTTGAAGAAACGGTTGAAAAAACTAAAGAAGTTGTAAATGAAACAGTTGAAAAGACAAAAGAAGTAGTTAATAATGTAAGTAAAGAAGCTGCTGCTATGGTTAGTTCTATGACTAAAGAAAAAGAAGAAGCAAAACCTGCGATTAACGCTCAAGCTTTATTTGCAACATGTGCTGGATGTCATGGTCAAAATGGTGAAAAAGCTGCATTAGGTAAATCTCAAATTATCAAAGGTTGGGATAAACAAAAAGTTATTGATGCTTTAAATGGGTATAAAAATGGAACTTATGGTGGAGCTATGAAAGGTGTTATGACTGGACAAGTTGCTACTAAGACTGATGCTGAAATTGATGCATTAGCTACTTATATCTCAAATTTATAAAATAAATAAAGTAGGGAAACCTACTTTATTTTACATAATCTACTTATTTGTTATAATCTTCAAAAAATGAAGGTTACTTTTGAATTTAAATATTTTTCCTTTAGATAAATACTCTTTTAACTTTCCTGATCCCTTATATGCAAATGACGAAGGACTTATTGCTTATGGTGGAGATTTAAATCCAAATAGAATTATAACTGCTTATACAAAAGGAATCTTTCCTTGGTATAATAAAAACGACCCAATTTTATGGTGGTCTCCTAATCCTAGAATGGTTTTATCTTTAGATGATTTTAAAGTCTCAAAAAGTCTAACAAAAACTATAAATAAAAATATATATGAAATAAAGTTTGATACAAACTTTGAACAAACTATAATAGAGTGTGCAAATGCAAGAAAACATAAAGAAGGTACTTGGATTCTTGATGAAGTAATAGAAGCATATATTAAAATTCATGAAATGGGATTTGCCCATTCCTTTGAGGCTTATGAAAATGGTCAACTTGTTGGTGGAGGTTATGGAATTAATATAGGTAATATATTTTGTGGTGAGTCAATGTTTGCTAAAAAAAGTGATGCTTCAAAAGTTGCTTTATTTTATTTAGTTGAAAGACTAAAGCAAAAAGGTTTTAAATATATTGATTGTCAAGTACCTAGTTCACACTTAGCTTCTTTAGGTGCTAAAAATATATTGAGGAAAGATTTCTTGTCTTTGATTGAGAACTCTATTTCAAATCCTTTAGAGTTTTAAATCATAAGTTCTAATTGCTTATCAAAAAACTCTCTACTTGTATTTAAAATCTTTTTTGCTAAGGATTTTGGTTCTATGACTAATAAATAGGGTTGCCACTTTTTTAATTCAAATATTATTTCATTTTGACTTGTAACATTTAAAATCAACTCAAGTGATTCATCCTTATACTTTTTAGAGATAATTTGAGAACTATTTAATGGTCTTCTTAAAAAATATTTTGCAACTTCTTTTTTTGCTAATAGTCTTACTTCAAAAAAATCTTCATTTGGTTCAAACCAGACATTTATAGCTAGTTTTAGTTTTTCAATAGCTATTTTATTCTCTTCAAATTTTTTATTTGTAGTATTTAAAGTTTCAATATCTTTAATATAAAAAGTTTTAAGTCTATTTGATAAGATATCATTTCCATAAAGATACCAATATCCATCAAATGTTGTGATTTTATATGGTTCAATAAATCTATACTTGTTTTTATACTGGAACTCTATTTGTGTTTTGTTTTTGATACTTTCTTGAATATCTTTTATGATATTTGTCTTACTACTTATATCTTCTATATCTATCTTTGAATAAATAGGAGTTTCATGTCTATTTTGTATCTTGGAAAATAATCTGTTTGTTTTGGCATTAAATGAACTACCCATTGAGATTGATAACTCTTTTAATATATCTAATACTAAGTCTTCTTCAAAGCTTAATGCTTTGTCAATACTATAACCATCTTTTACCTTCCATTTATGTCCACTTTTTTCAATAGGAAGTTTTGGTGCAAGTCTTTCATTGAAATCTCTTTGTATAGTTTTTGTAGATACATTGTATTCAATAGCTAGTTCTTTTACACTTAATATTTCGCCTTCTCTTAGGCGTTGCCAGATAGAAGTTAATCTAAAAAGTATCTTATCATAATCATGTTTTTTCATAAGTTTTTCCTAGTATAAAAACGGACATTATATTGTCTAGTAAGTATAGTAAACTTTTTATAAATATACAAAAGGATTAAAATGGAGTTTTTTATTTTTGTAGGAATGTTATATGTAATCTATGATACTTTTTTTGAAGAGGATGAGAAGTTTGTATAATCAGTTATAAATAATTAAAAGTGTTGAAAAATAGTATCAATTTTCTATGATATAATTATTTATAAAAGTTTAAAGGTTTAGTTATGTATCGAATTATGTATTTAAGTAGAGCTGTTGTTAGATTTTCTGATAAGGAACTAGAAGAGTTATTATTTAAAGCTAGACAAAATAATGCTAAGAAAAATGTTACTGGACTTTTGATATTAAAAGGTAGAAGCTTCTTACAATGCTTAGAAGGGCAAAGAGAGGATGTTTTAGAGATTTTTGAAAAAATCAAAAAAGATGAAAGACATGATTCTATTTTAGAACTTGTAGAAGAAGAGGATTCCAAAAGATATTTTCCAAATTGGTATATGGGATATAAAACAATAAATCATTTAGATGAAATCAAGACAAAGAAACTTATTGATTTTTCTGATAATAAAAATATTAAAGCCTTTTCACATGATGATATCTCTGAAATATTTAAAGAGTTTATAGAGGTTAAGTGATTTTATATTAAGATGTCATTTTAAATACAAACTAGGATTTTATAAATGATTAAAAAAATTGATATAGAAAGCGAAGAGTACCAAACTGAACTTGAACTTACAAAGCAATTTACTGATAAAGTAATTGAAAGATTTGATTTTAGATATAACCCAAATGATGAGGTTAATGAATCAATCCAAATGGGTCTTACTAGAAATAAAATGATTTATGGTAAGAGATACTGTCCATGTTTTATGGTTGTTGGAGAAACAAAAGAAGAACAAAAAGCAGCCAACAACCGATTATGTCCATGTACACCAGCTTTAGAAAAAGAAATACCAACAAGTGGAAGTTGTCACTGTGGGATTTTCTGTACTGCAGAATTTGCACAAGAAGCTGCAAAAGAAGAAGAAATGCATGATGCAATTGCTACACATTCAAGAGGACTTACAAAAGAAGAGTGTGAAAAACTTTTAGAAAAAACAGAAGTAAATGCAGTTGAGTTAGAATCATTACTTGAAGCTAGAGATTTAGGTTTTGTTAAGTTTAACCTTGTTGATACAAGAGAGTGGATGGAATGGGTAAGTCAGCGAATCAAAGGTACTGATTATTTAGTTCCTACAACAGCATTCTATCAAGCATTAGAGCAAATTGATGACCAAAAAGATACACCAGTTGTTGTTTACTGTTTAAGTGGAAGTAGATCTGCTTATTGTCAAAGAATTATGCTTGACTTAGGATTTAAATCAGTGGCAAACTTAGATTATGGTATTTCAACTTATCAAGGTGAATGTTTAAGTGGAGATGAAGAGTAAAAGAGATGCTTTTAAAAAGCATTCTCTTTATATTCATTTGAATATTTTTTTAATAGGTGCATTATTGATATAAAAAATGTCACCGTTGCGGGTCCTATAATCATACCCCAAAAACCAAAAGTTGAAAGTCCTGCTACAATAGAGAAAAAGATTAAAATCTCATTTATTTTAGTTGGACTTCTAACTACTTTTTGATTTATATACTTAATGATTATAGGTTTTGCAAAAGTATCTGCAAATACTGAAATCATTAAAATAGAATAGACAGCTATTACAATTGCATTTGTAATACTTCCTGTCATCGCTTCATAAATAGCTATTGGAAGCCACATAATAACTCCCCCAATTACTGGAATAAGTGAAGCAAAACCATAAAGTACTCCTAACAACAGACCATCATATCTATAAAAAGTTAAAAAGAATCCAAATAAAAATCCTTCAAATACAGCAGTAACTAAAATAGAGTATAAAACTACTGTCATAACATTAGAAGATTCTGTAAAAAGTATAATAGAATCATCTTTTTGTATGGGTAGTAAACCTTTTATATAAGTAGATAGATTTCCTGCATATAGTGTGAAAAAGAAGAAAAATATAAGTATCATAACCATATCCATCATAAATGATGCAGAGTTTCTTCCTAAATATGCCCCTGTTGATATGATGTTTTGAGCCAATTGTCCCACATCAATCTTTTCTAGTATTTGATTCAATAAATCTTTTAAAAAGTGAAAATCTTCAGAAATATTTTCAACCCAAAGTTTGATATTTTCAAAACCATTTATAAGTAGTTTTTGATCGATTCCTTTAAAAGCATTTGCAAAAGAGAAAATACAGTACATTACTGGAATAAAAAATATTCCAGCTAAACTTATAGTCATAAAGCTAGTGGCAACTATTCTACTTCTTAATCTATTCTCTAAATAAAATGTTAAAGAGTTTGTTGCAACTGCTAAAAGTAAAGCTACGAACATAGCTTTTAAAAATGGTGAAAAAAGTTCCACCATAAAAAAGATTGTAACTAAAGCAATTGCGACTAAAAAGTAGACTGGTCTCAAAATAGCGTTCCTTCAGGTTCGAGTTTTTCACTACCTGGATATGATAATCTAAACATTTCATATGTTTTAACAGAAGCAATTCTTCCTCTTGCTGTTCTTTCAATATATCCATTTGCTAAAAGATAAGGTTCAATTGCATCTTCGATTGTTCCTTCATCTTCACTAAGTGCTGCTGCTATTGTTGATAACCCCATTGGTTTACCTTTATTTGATACTAACAATTCAAGAAGATTTATATCCATTTCATCAAAGCCTGTTTCATTTACTCCAAGTTCATCAAGAGCATATTGAGCTCTTTTCATATGTATCGAGTTTTCATTTTCAACTTCAGCAAAATCTCTTACTCTTCTAAGTAATCTTAGTGCAACCCTTGGTGTTCCTCTACTTCTTCTTGAAATTTCAAGGGCAGCATCATCTTCACAATGCTTCTCAAGTTTAAGTGAAGCTTTTTGAATAATTTTTGCTAACTCATCATGTGTATAAAACTGCATTCTAAAATGCATACCAAATCTTTCTCTTAGAGGATTTGAAAGCATACCAGCTCTTGTAGTTGCACCAATTAAAGTAAATCTTGGTAGGTCAATTTTTACAGTTTGAGCAGCAGGTCCTGAACCTATAATAATATCAAGTCTATAATCTTCCATTGCAGGATATAAAATCTCTTCAACAGCAGGACTTAGTCTGTGAATCTCATCAATAAATAGAATATCACCTTCTTCAAGATTTGTTAAAATTGCAGCTAAATCCCCTGATTTTTCTATCATAGGACCTGCTGTAATCTTGATATTTGTATTCATTTCATTTGAAATAAGGTAAGAAATAGTAGTTTTTCCAAGTCCTGGAGGTCCATAAAAAAGTATATGGTCTAAGGCTTCTGCTCTTTTTTTTGAAGCTTCAATGAAAACTTTTAAGTTTTTTTTGATTTTCTCTTGACCGATGTAATCATCCCAAGAAGAGGGTCTTAGACTTACTTCTGCATTATCCTCTTCAAAAGAGACTTGTTCAACTTCTACAACTCTTTCCATTCTTAATACTCTTCGTCTTTAGATGGGAATGATGAGTCTTGTACATCACTTCTATATTGATTTACAGCTTCTTTTACAGTTTCTGCACCATTCATATAGTGTCTTACAAATTTTGGTTTAAACTCTTCAAAAAATCCAAGCATATCTGACCAAACTAAAACTTGTCCATCAGTTACATTTCCAGCTCCAATACCAATAGTTGGTATTGAAACAGCTTCAGAAATCTTTTTAGCAGCATCACTCATAACTCCTTCAACTACTACAGCAAAAGCACCAGCTTTTTCAACTGCAATTGCATCTTTGATTAGTTGTTCTGTATCTTCTGGTGTTTTACCTCTAACTTTGTATCCACCTTCACTTCTTACATATTGAGGCATAAGTCCAATATGTCCAACAACTGCAATAGAGTTTGAAGTTAAATGTTTGATAATATGTGCTCTATCTTCTCCACCTTCTATTTTTACTGCTGCTGCATTTGTTCCTTGATATACTTTAACTGCATTTGCTAATGCTTCATCTTTATTGTTATATGTTCCAAATGGCATGTCTAAAATTACAAAAGCTTTAGGTGCTCCTGTACAAACTGCATTTGTATGATAAATCATTTGATCTAATGTTGCAGATAAAGTATCTGGTTTACCTGCGAAACTCATATTTAAACTATCACCAACCAAAATCATATCAGCTATTTCTTCAAAAAGTTTAGCAAAAAGTGCATCATATGCAGTAATCATTGTAAGTTTTTTATTATTTTTTGCTTTTTTTATTTTTGTAACATTCATTTTCTCAAAATCATTTTTGATAATACTCATTGTAAGTTTTCCTAATAGTGTATTTAAATTTCTAATTATTGTATCTAAATTATTCCAACATTATCGTAAAGTAGGCTATGTTTTAGAAAAAATTAATAAATATAAAGTTACATTAAAAATTACGAAAAAAGGTTGAAAATAGATGATTAAAAAATTAATTTTATTCTTTGTAGTTTTTATGTTTACTCTTTTTGCAAAACCAACAGTTTCTACTTTAACTCAAGAAGAAATATCATGGTTAAAAGAGCATCCTGTTCTAGTTGCCCAAAATGAGTCCGACTATATTCCAATTAACTTCAATAAAAATGGAATTATACAAGGTTATTCAATTGATTATATGAATTTGCTTGCAAAAAAATTGGGTATTGAAGTTAAATATGTTACTGATCATTCTTGGGATGATTATTTAAACATGGCTAAAGAGAAAAAAATTGATATAGTTTTAAATGTTGTTCAAACAAAACAAAGAGAAGAGTATTTAAATTTTACAGAATCTTATTTAAAATCTTATCCTTTTATCTATTCAAATAAAAATAAACCAATCACTTCTGTAACCGAACTAAAAAATAAAACATTAGCTATTCCAAAAGGTTATTATTTTGAGGGACTTTTTAAACAAAACTACCCTTTAGTAAAACTGCTTTCTGTGAAAGATAATTTAGAAGCCCTAAAAGCTGTTTCTACTGGAAAAGCTGATGCTACTGTTGGTATGTCTTCTACTTTTGAACATCTAATAAGCGAATATTTTATTACAAATGTTGCAATTAGTGGTGAAGCAAAAGTTAACGATATTTCTAATTTTTTTGAAAAGATTGGAATTAGAAAAGATTGGAAGATTTTACAAGAAATATTAAATAAAGCAATAAATGAAGTTAAGTATGAAGAAGAGTTATATCTAAAGGAAAAATGGAAACTAATTGTAAAAGAGTTTGAGCAAAAGAGTCTAAAAACTTTTACAAAAGAACAGTTATCTTGGATTGAAAATAAAAAAGTTCTAAAAGTTTACAATGAAAAAGATTGGGCACCTTATAATTACAATGAAAATGGTGAACCAAAAGGTTATTCTATTGATTATATTAAAAAAGTTGCTGATGAACTTGGCTTGGAAGTTGAGTTTATTTCTGGAATTTCTTGGAGTGAAGCATTAGAAAAATTAAAATCAAACGAGTTAGATTTAATTTTAAATATTGCAAAAAATGAAAAAAGAGAGAATGATTTATTATTTACAAATAATAGTTATTTGAAGATTAGTAATGGTTTTGTTTTAAGAAAAGAGGCTGAATTAATAGATGATTTTGAAGATTTAAATGGCAAAAAATTAGCAATTGTAAAAGACTATTATGTTGATGATTATTTAAAAGATACTTATCCAAATATTGATGTTGTAACTTTAGATGATAGTACTGAGGTTGTAAGAGCTGTATCTGATGGATTTGCTGATGTTGGGCATGGAACTTTAGGTTCACTTCAATATGTGATGTTAGAAAACTATATTACAAATTTAAAGTATGTAAAAGAGAATGACTCAGCAAATAGTTTATATATTGCTGCAAATAAAGAGAATAAAGAGTTAATAGAGTTATTAAATAAGATTGAAAGTACTTTAAGTACGAGTGATTTAAGAGATATAAAGAAAAAATGGTTTATTACAAATGAACATAAAAAGCCATCTTTTGAATTAACAAAAGAAGAAAGATTATGGTTAAGTGAAAATGATATAGTATTGGGAGTTGATAATGATTATGCTCCTATGAATTTTCTAGATGAGAAAAAAGAGTTAAATGGTCTTACAATAGATTTTATAAAAGCTTTAGAAACGCAAATTGGTAAAAAAATTGAGTTCTATTCAAACTCATGGCCAGATGTTTTAAATAAAGCTATGAATCATGAAATAAGTGGTGTCGTAAATATAAATGATAGTGAATCAAGAAAAGAGAAGCTTATTTTTACAAAACCATATATTACTATTGCTATGGGTATTATTACTAAAAATGATTATGCTAAAAGTAATAAATTAGAAGACTTTAAAAACAAAATTTTAGTGGTAAAAAGAAAAACCGTTGAAGTAGAATATTTATCTAAAAAATATCCTAGCATAAAACTTATGATTGTAAATGATTATAAAGATGCACTAAGTTTGATAAAAGAGAATAAAGCTGATGGAATATTTGCTCCACTTCCTGTAATAATTCATAATATAAAACAATATCTATTTACAGATTTAAAGGTAAATCTTGTTCATTTTAATGATGCAATTGGTCATCAAAAAATAGGAATAAGAAGTACTAATCCTATTTTAGTTTCTATTTTAAATAAAGGAATAGCGCAAATTGATACTCAAAAAAGAGATGAGATTGTAGATAAATGGTTAAAAGTTGAGTATGAAGAGAGTGAGAGTTATACTTTTTTATGGAACTATTTAGCAGGACTTATTTTACTTATTTTATTGTTGGCTATTTTTATTTTTGTACTTAAATCAAAAATTAATAAAGAAGTTGAAAAAAGATTAAAAATACAAAAACAAAATGATGAATATGACTCTATTTTAAATGGTTCATCTACTATATTAGTTCTTCACTCAGGAAGTGAAATGACAAAAGTTAATAAAGCCTTTTTAAACTTTTTTGATTCATATTCTAATCTTGAAGATTTTAAAAGAGATTATGGTTGTATGTTTAATCTTTTTAAAGATTATAAAAATAAAAGCTATATTTCATCTGCTAATACAAATGCAAATACTTGGGTTGAAGAGTTATATGATAAAAATCAAAGAAACTTAAAAGTTATTCTTTCAAAAGATGGGCATGATGAACACTTTTTAATTCATATAAGTATTGTAAAACTGCATGAACAAAGCTTTTATCTAATAGAGTTAATAAATATTACTTTAGAAATACTTCAAAGTAAAGAGATTGAAAATAAAAATAGAATAATTACAGAACAATCAAAAATGGTTGCTTTAGGTGAAATGATAGGGAATATAGCACATCAATGGCGACAGCCACTAACTATAATATCTTCTATTTCAAGCTCTTACAAATTAAAAGAAGATATGAATATGCAAATAGATAAAAAAGAGTTTGTTCATGATATGGATAAAATTACAGAAACTTCTAAATATTTATCTCAAACAATTGATGATTTTAGAAACTTCATAAAAGGTGACAAATTCAAAGATGAGTTTAATGTAAGTAGCACAATCAATAAGGCATTAAATATTGTTGGTACAGCTATGGCAAATCATTTTATAAATATTCAAACTAAAATGAAGGGCAATTTAAAAATTGAGAGTTATGAAAATGAACTTATTCAATGTTTATCAAATATTTTAAATAATGCAAAAGATGCCTTAAAAGATATTAGTGAAGATAATAGAGTAGTTAGAGTTTTCCTTGAAGAGTTTGAAGAGGGTGTTGTAATAACTATCCATGATAATGCAGGAGGAATTCCTGAAGAGATTTTAGAAAAGGTGTTTGAACCTTATTTTACAACTAAACATGAATCACAAGGAACAGGTTTAGGACTTTATATGTGTTATAAGATAATCAATGAGAGCTTAAATGGAAATATAAAAATTGAAAATGAAGAAATAGTTGTAAATAATGAAGTTTTTGTAGGAGCTAAAATAATTATTCAGCTTCCTAAAAAACTTACGAAGAAATAGATTAAGTTAAAATTAAATATGAAAAAAAGATGATTTTTGATAGAATGTAATCTTTATAAATATTAATAGGATTATTTTAAATGGGTGAAAACACACAGAAAAAATTAGTTGGTTATATAACATCATCAGTTCCAGATAATAGCTTTAGCGTTGATTTAGCATTTAGTATGAAAGAAGCTGGAGTTGATATTTTAGAATTAGGTATTCCTTTTTCTGATCCAGTTGCTGATGGACCAGTAATTGAAAAAGCTAATCAAATTGCATTAGCAAATAATTTTAAATTAGATGACTTATTTGAAGTTTCATCAAAAATAGCAAAAGATATTGATACTTTATGGATGGGTTATATGAATCCATTTTATAGTTATGGAGTTGAAAATTTCTTAAAAAAAGCAGATGAATTTGGTGTAAATGGAACAATTATTCCTGATGTTCCTTTTGAAATGGCACAGAATTTAAAAGATTTATATACAAAATATAATAAAGCTAATATTTCATTTGTAGCTCCAACTCATAGTGAAGAAAGAATAAAACAAGTTGTTGAAAATTCACAAAAGTTTATTTATATGGTAGCTTATGCAGGTATTACAGGTAGTGGACAAAGTGAAGATTTATCAAAAGTTATTCAAAGTGTTAGAAAATATACTAATACTCCATTATATATTGGATTTGGTGTTGATGAAAAAACTTGTCAAGAAAAAGCTCAAGGTGTAGATGGTGTTATTGTTGGTAGTGCATTTGTTAAACATTTAATTGATGAATCATTATCTAATAATGAGAAAATAAAAAGAATCTCTTCAATTGTTAAAGAGATTAAAGAAAAAATAAACCAATAAGATGCATATTTTAAATAAAGATATAGAGTTTGTTGAAGAACAAAGAGAGTGTTCTTATTTTGATGATGAAATATCAGATATTAGATATAGATACATGTATGATTGTTCAACAACTCAATATCAACAAATGTTAGAGCGAGGTTGGAGAAGATTTGGTAAAATGCACTTTGTTCCAGAGTGTAAAAGCTGTAATAAATGTATATCAATGAGAATTGATGTAAAAAATTATAAGTTTTCAAAATCTGAAAAAAGAGTAATTAATAGAAACAAAGATACTAAACTTTATATAAGACCTCCTTCAATGACTGTTGAACATCTTAATCTTTATAATAAATATCATGAATTAATGAATGAAAAAAAAGATTGGCCTTTTAGTAAAATCGAGCCAAATGAATATGCTAAGTCATATGTAGAAGGTAAAGCAGAGTATGCAAAAGAGTTTTTGTATATGAAAGATGATAAATTAATAGGTGTGGCATTAGTTGATATTTTGCCTAAGTCTATTTCTGCTATTTACTGTTATTATGACCATGATTATGCTGATTTATCAATTGGTAAGTTTTCTATATTAGCACAAATTAAGATTGCAAAAGAGATGAATATTCCTTATATATATCTTGGTTATTGGATTAAAGATCACTTTTCAATGGGATATAAAGAGGCTTATCAACCATTTGAGGTTTTAAAAAATAGACCTACATTAAATGAAGAAACTATTTGGGAAAAATATGAATTATAATATTGTTGTAATCGTTTCGGTTGTAATTTGTGCTATAATCTCTTTATTGTTAAGTTACTATGGAGTAATGCTTTTATTAGATGAAAATAGCTCGCTATTTAAGATTGCACAACTTATCGTAGCAATAGTATCTATGACAACTTTTTATGCTCCAATTAAACATTTATTACTTAAATATATGGATGTAGAACCAGATGAAAGTGAGAATAAAAATGATTAGATTTTTAGTTCCTTTTTTATTTTTTATAACATTTGCTGTTGCACAAGTTCAAGAAAATGAAAACTTAATAGAAGATGATACAGAATCATCAGTTGATTGTCTTATTTTAAAAGATGAAAATTCTATTATTTGTAAATTTGAAACACAAAGAAGTGTTGAAGACCAAACAATCATAGCTCAATGGATTGATCCTACAGGTGAAGTTTCAAGAAGTAGAGAGATGATAGTGCCTGCTGGTCATGGATCTATTTATGATTATAGATATATAAAAGGCAGAGCTATTGGAACTTGGACTTTTAAAATTATATTAGATAATCAAGAATATACTACACAATTTGAATTGAAGTAATTTACTTCAATTCACTCTTCCTATAAGCTTTTACAAAAAAATTAATCTAAAAACAATAATTGTTATCATTAATATTTAATTAAGACTTTGTTTAGTATCATATTAAAAATGATATTAATTATCAAGGTTAAAAAATGAAAAATATTAATGAAACAAATTTATATAAAAAAAATATTGAACTTCAAAATAACATGTTGAAAGTTTATAGTGCATCTTTAGTATTAATAGGTATAGGTTTACTTTTTAAAGGTGTTTTATAGTGAAAAGATATGAAATAAGTTTTGATTCTTTTTTGGCAAATTTTAAGAAGTCAGTAGCAAGATCAGGTTATAAAAATTCAATTCAAAAAGATTATATCTTAAAGATTTTATATTTTAGTGATGAACATTTAAGTGCAGAACAAATAGTAAATATTTCAAAATCTTTATATAAAATAGATATGGGAATTGCAACTGTATACAGAACAGTTAAGTTTTTTGAAACAATGAATATCGTTAAGTCTTTAGATATTGGTGATGGTACAAAAAGATATGAGTTAAATATCTCAATTCATCATGACCATATGATTTGTACTAACTGCAATAAAATTATTGAGTTTACAGATGATTTAATAGAAGACCAACAAGAAAAAGTTGCGAAAAAACATAACTTCAAATTAAAAGACCATATTATGACAATTTACGGTATTTGCGAAGATTGTCAAAAATAGTTAGCTAATGATAATCATTATCAATATAATTTAAACAAAAAGTTACTATAATTCTTTTTATATTTTATTAAAGAGGATTATAATGACAATTAACAAAAAAATATTTCTACTTTTTACTTCTTTATTCTTACTTTTGCTAATATCCATTTATTTTATTATAAAAGATAGAGAACATAGTCTTTTAGTATTTGAAGATAAATTAATCGAAAATAGGGTTGTTAGTTTAAAAAAAGTTTTAAAAACAAAAAACTTTATATTAAAAAATATAGCTTATGAGTATTCAAAGAATCAAATTATTATTGATATGCTAAAGCAAGATATTCCTTCAAAAGAGTTTTATGAAATCGCTTCTAATTTAGATATCTCATATTTTATTGTTTTAAATAATGAAAAAAAGATAGTTTATAGTGAACTGTTTGATACTAGTTCTAAAGAGTATATGAGTATTGCAAATAGTATTAAGTATTTTTTTGAAGATGGAAATCTTGATAACTATCTTCAAATGAAAGAGAAAATAAAATTTACAACATTTGAGTATGAAAAACTAATTTTTAGTTTAGAAAGAGTTGAAAACTTAGGTTATGTATTTGTAGCCAAATCTTTAAACTCTGATTTTTTAAATGAACTATCAAGTGCATTGGATGTTTATATATCTTTACTTCCTAGTTATACTTTAAAAGATGATTATAAAACTATAAAGGGTTTTGATTATGATATAAATAGAGAAGAGGATAGTTTATATATTGATATAAAAATAAATGATTATATAAATGATAGCTTTTTTTTATTAATGAAAATGAAAAGAGAGATTTATAATGAAATAAAGAATAGTAATACTCTTTTATTTCAATTGTTTTTTACTTCATTTATTATCTTTACTTTTATAATTTTTGTATTTATAAATAAGATTTTTACTAGAAGAATTGAAATGCTTTCAAATACTGTAAAACTTGTATCAAAAGATAAAAATCTAACACAAAAAATAGAGCTTATTTATGATGATGAAATTACTTATCTTACAAAAAAAATGAATGAAATGTTTAGAACAATCCATGATTCACAATCTTTAAAAATTAAAAAAGAAAGAGACTTCTTACAATCAGTACTTGATTCTCAACAGCATATTATTTTTATAACAGATGGAAGTGAAATCCATAGTGTAAACAAGAAGTTTTTGGATTTATTTAAAAATAGCAATAGCTTTATGAGTAATATTGCAATTTTGGATAATCAAGCCAAATTAAATCTTTTAAATATTGCTAAAAAACACTCAACTATTGATAAGCCTGCTAAATTTACTATAAATAATAGTGAGGAAAAATATTTTGTTTTTGATATATCAAAAGTTGAAATCGCAAAATATATAGTTTGTATGAATGATGTATCAAACTATAATAAGAAAATAAAAGAGCTAGAAAATAAAGCAACTATTGATGAGTTAACTTCTTGTTACAATAAAAATACAATCATTGATTATTGTAAATGTTGGTTAGATATAAAAGATTTTGGTTTAATAGTAGCTGATATTGATAAGTTTAAAAGTATAAATGATAACTATGGTCACTTTATTGGAGATTGTATTTTAAAAGATGTTGCTAGTTTATTAAAAGATCATTTGCATAAAGATGATTTAATTGGAAGATTTGGTGGTGAAGAGTTTATCATAGCAGTAAATACATCTCAAACAAATTTAGAAAGTATTGCAAATAGATTAAGAGTCTTAATAGAAGAAAAAGAGTTTATTTATGAAAAGTATAATCTAAAAATCACATCAAGTTTTGGATGCGTATATTGTGATAGAGGAAAAGAGTTTGAAGAGTATTTTAATATGGCTGATGAAGCTTTATATGAAGCAAAAAACTCTGGAAGAAATAGAGTTGTTATAAAATAGTAGAGGGCTTTAGCCTACTACTATTTTTGTAATGTTGTATGCAATAAATGATAATATCCAAGCAGTTGAAGTCGTAAATACAAATAAATAACCTAGATATCTCCATCCTCCTGCTTCTTTTGTAAATACCATTGAAGCAGCTAAACATGGAAGATAAATCATTACAAATACTATAAATGATATTGCTGATGCAAATGGTATATTGTCTTTAATCTTTTCAATCAGACCTTTTGAATTTTCGTCATGGTCTTCTCCTAAACCATATAAAATTCCAAGAGTTGATACTACAATCTCCTTTGCAGCAAGACCAGTTTCAAGTGCAACTGACATTCTCCAGTCAAATCCTAATGGTTCAAACACCGGTTGAGTAGCTTTTCCAATAATCCCTAAATAAGAGTTTTCTAAATTATACATAGAAAGTTCATTTCCTAAGCTATTTTTTTCTTCAAGTGAAGTAGCAAGTTCAATTTTCTTTTCATACTCTTGTTCTACTAGAGGGTATTTAGGATAGTTTGATGCAAACCAAATTAAAATAGAAGCTGCTAAAATATATGTACCTGCTTTTTTCAAGTACATTAAAGCTTGATTTGAAACAGTGTGCCAGATAAGTTTAAAAGATGGCATTCTATATTTTGGCATTTCCATTACGAAAGGTTCATCTTCACTTTTAAATACTACAATTTTAAGAAGTTTTGCTGCAAATAATCCAAGAATTGCTCCACTAATGTAGATTATAAATAAAATATTTCCTGCATTTCCTTCTTTGAAAAATGCTCCCACAAAAAGAACATAAATAGGAAGTCTAGCTCCACAAGACATAAATCCTATAATAAAAAGTGTAAGAAGCCTATCTTTTTCATTTTTTAGTGTTCTTGCTGCCATATAAGCAGGAACAGAACATCCAAAACCTGTAACTAAAGGAATAAATGATTTACCATGAAGACCAAACTTATGGAAAAAACCATCTAATAAAAAAGCAACTCTACTCATATATCCTGTTGTTTCAAGTAGGGCAATTCCTAAAAATAAAATTACAATGTTTGGTAAAAATAAGATTACAGAACCAACTCCAGCAATTGCTCCATCTGCTATAATAGAACTTATTTGACTACTCCCTAAAACTTCTTTTGTATTATCAATTAGTGATGCAAAAAATGCATCAATCATATCCATTGGTATATTTCCAATTTCAAAAGTAAGTTGAAATAATCCCCACATTAAAAATAAAAAGATTGGTAAACCAAATATTTTATGAATTAATAAAGAATCAATTTTCTCTGTAGTTGTTTTTACAATAGTTTTTTCTTGTTTAACAGTCTCAGTTACTGCACCTTTTGCAAAAGCAAATCTCTCATCACTAAATATATCATCCATATTTTTAGTATCATAATGAATATATAAATGCTCAAAAGCATGACTTAATACAGGTTGTAGTTTTACCCAGATTGGTTCATCATGAAAGAGTTTATAAGTTTGTTTATCTTCTTTTAAAAGTTTTATAGCAAGTTGTCTATATGTTTGTTTTGTTCCAAAAGAGTTCTCTTCCATAACTTTTGTTAAGTTTGAAATCTCTTCTTCCATTGCATCAGAAAAAATAAGTTTAGTTGGAAGTTTTTTTGATTCATACTTTTCTACTATATTTTCAAGTAAAACTTTTATACCCATATTTTGTGCAGCACTTGTTTTTATACAAGGCTTCCCAAGAATTTTACTTAGTTGTTTTTCATCAATATGAATTTTCTCTTTTTTCGCTTCATCACTCATATTTAGAGCAATAATCATTTTTTTATCAAGGGCTAAAAGTTCAGATGTAAGATATAAGTTTCTCTCAAGATTAGTTGAATCTAATACATTTAATATGATATCATAAACAGAATTCTCTAAATACTCTTTAGTTACCTTTTCTTCAATTGTATAATCATTTAAAGAGTAAGCACCAGGTAAATCTGTAATTTCAATTTTATAGTTTTTATAATTTAAAAAAACCTCTTCTTTTGTAACTGTAACACCTGAAAAGTTACCAACTTTTAATCTTGCATTAGAAATAGAGTTAATAAGCATTGATTTCCCAACATTTGGTTGACCAACTAAAGCTACTTTTATTACTTTTTCTTCTTTAAAATCTTTTATTAACACTTTTCAACCTCAATATTTGAAGCTTCTTTTAGTCTTAATGCAACTTTTGTACTATTTATTTTAATCTCTATTGTACTTTTTGTTAGTGTAACTTCTTCTACTGAGATTAAAGCACCTTTTACAATTCCAAAAGAGTAGAACCTATTTTTTAAAATGGGTTCACAATTTATAGATTTTATTATTGCTTTATCTTTTATATTTAACTTGTCTAAAGTCATTATTAAACCTTATAATTAATAATGATTATTATAATATAATAATACTTACTTATACTTAAAATCCTAGTTTTATTGTAAATAAGAAATATTAGACGAAAATATTTAGTATTTGTAATTTTGGGAAACTTTAGCTATACTTTTAGGCATTATAAATTTAAGGGCAAATTTTTATGGTAGATAACGAAGAGATAATAGACGAACTTAAAAAAATTGTAAAACAAAAAGGTTTAAAATACACAGAACAAAGAGAGATTGTTTTAAGTATTCTAATAAATGCACAAGATCATTTAACAGCTGAAGAAGTTTACAATGAAATTAAACAACAATATCCAGATACTAATATCGGAATCGCTACAGTATATAGAGCACTAAGCTTTTTAGAAGAGGTTGATTTAATTGCTTCTATTAACTTCGGTACAGATGGAAAAAAATATGAGAGCAATGCTAAATCTCATCATGACCATTTAATCTGTACTTCATGTGGCAAAATTGTAGAGTTTTTAGATGATGAAATTGAGAAAAGACAAGAAAGAATAGCTAAGAAAAATAAATTTAAAATTACTAGTCACTCAATGCAACTTTATGGTACTTGTGAAACTTGTACTCAAAACTAAAAGTTTAAACTTTTAGTTTTGTTTTTTATAAGATATCATTTTTGATATCTTCACTCCAAGATTTAATTCTATCATCTGTTAAATCATCTTGATTATCTTCATCAATTACTAATCCAGCAAATTTACCATCTATTTCAGCTTTTGATTCATCATAATCATAACCATCAGTTGATGTAAATCCTATAACATTAGCACCTTTTTGGCTTACTTGTTCATAAATGATTCCTAGTGCATCTGCAAATGTATCACCATATCCTTCTTGGTCACCTAAAGAGAATAACGCTACTGTTTTTCCAGAAAAATCCACTTCACTAAACTCATCCCAAACTTCATCAAAATCATCATTAAGTTCACCATCACCCCAAGTTGAGCAACCAATAATTACTTTTTCATATTCTGCAATTTTGTCAAGATTTGAACTTAAATCAAAAACTTCAATTCCATTTAACTCTTCTGCAATTTTATTTGCAATCTCTGTTGAATTTCCTGTACTTGTTGTATAAAATATAGCTGTTGCCATTAAAAAAATCTCCTGTTTTATCTAATAATTGATCTTAAAGAGTACGGTATTGCTTTTATTTGGTACTCTTTGTTTTTTAATTCATCTACAAATATTGGTATTTGTTTTTTAAACTCATCATCTTTTGGATAAGCTAAATATACTTGATTGTATTCTCCTTTTTTTATTGACTTAATAGCACTTTCTAATTCATCTTTGATATTAGGATTTTTAACTTCAATATTTTTCCATGATGTATAGATTTTTAGTTTACAAATATCTTTTGCTTCAATACATATTGAATCACCTAAATCTATTACATTTTTGTCTTTATGAAGTTTTCTTACCTTATCTAGGACAAACTCATGAAATAGTAAATGCTTATCAATAAGTAGCTGCATATTATTATTTATGAAACAATGAGAAATTAGTCTTGCAGCTGGAATTAGGTTTTTACTTGTTACGAATTTAGTATTAGTATTTTTGTTTAAATAGTTATTAATAATGATTGTAGAGTTTGCACAAAATCTGAAACTCTTTGAAAACTTGTGTGTTCTTACATATGAATTTGGAAGTAAGCTTTTTATTTTATATGTAAATACATCTTTTAATGGATGTAAACTTAGTTTTTTTTGCTCATATTTTGAAAAGTTACAGTATGGTCTTAATACATAATTACTTAGATTTAAAAATAGTTGTCTAAGTGTGTATATTGAATTAAAACTATCAAATCCTTTTGGTAAGAACTCTTTGTTGTTATCAAATCCTAAAAAATCATCACAGTAGTTAAAGTAATTAAATTTCATTATATGTCCTCTTTTTTTGAACAGTTTGCATAGCACTGGCTACAATCTTTTATTCCCATTATTTTTACATACTCATCATATACACAAGAAACAGATCTTTTTGCACATATAAATGGGATATTTTTTCTTTTAGCTTCATTCTTATATTTAAGCATAGTATTGTGATTTAAAAATGAAGTAAGCATTACTATACAATCAGTATCCATAGGAACTTTTTTCTTAGGAGCTGAAGATTTTTTTCTTGCATCCCAATGATTTATAGTTTTTGCACCAAGGTTTTCTAACATATTTAAAATAGGAGATATCTTATCCCCTCCAATAACTAATACACTCATTTTACTTCCTTTAGCAAGTACAACCAGTTGGTTTTACTAAATCTTTTTTATTTTTAATTTCGTAACAAGTAATCATTATAAATCCTTTCATATTGATAATCATTATTAGAATACTACAAGAAGAAAACTTAAATATATATTAATATTGAGAACAATTATCATAATTGTTGAAATTTAAAATAAAAAAAGGGAAGAAAGTAGATTCTTTCTTCCCTTTTAGTTTAAATATTATTTAAATATTAGAATGAATAAGCTAAGTTTACAGCAACTTTTGATTTATCATTGTTAGATTCTAAAGATAAATCTGTATAAGTAATATCAGCAGCTAAATTCTCAGTAAATGAGTATGCAGCAGCGATTGTTAATTCTTTATCTTCTTTATTTGAACTATCATTGTCAGCTATTGCATATAATGCTGATAATTCTACATCCGAGATAGTATATCCAGCAGTTGCATAAACTGTATTTGTATCTTTTGCATATACATAATCTCCTAGTTCTTCAGTAGGATCAATATTATCTCCAAATGCAGAAATTGAAGCAACACCAGCATCTTTATCTGTAGTGATATACCCAGCTGCTAATGATAATCCAGCAATTTTAGTACTTGCTTCTAAGTGTGCAATAGAACCATCTTCTTGTCCTGCAACTTTTTCAGAACTTGTAGCATAGTGAGCAGTTACTCCAAATACATCAGTTTCATATGTTGCTTTTAAACCATAGAAGTTTGCTACATCTTCAGCAGAATAGTAGTATGGATTTAACATCACATTTTCAATACCATTAAATTTAGCATCAATTACATATGCTCCATCTTTAGTAACATCAGCAAATTTTTTGTTTTCATCAACACCTACTGCTGCTTGTCTTGTAGTATATCCAGCAACTAATGTTGTATTAGGGATTAATTTTGATGATGAGATAACAACTGCTTCATTAAAATCACCTAACCACTCTAAATCAATCTCTTGTCTACCAACTTTTACTGTTAAGAAATCATTTGAATATTCGATATTTGCTGTATTAATTACTGCATCGTTTTCAAACTCACCCTCATAGTCTCCAGCTTCTTTTTCTGAAAATTCATGATTTGCTCTAAATCCTGCATTTAATTTAAAACCATTTAATGAATCAGTTTCATAGTTTAATCCAATACTTCCTGCTGTAAATCCAGAATCATTTGTTCCTGCTGTTTTATTCTCAGATTGATGATGAACAGATACATCTCCTGAAACTTTTCCATTTTTGAAAGCTTCATCTACATTATTTGCTGCATATGCAGCACAACTTAATACTAGAGTACTAGCAATAATACTTAATTTTTTCATTTATTTATGTCCTTTATTTGAATTTTTAGGAGAAAAATTCGAAATTTCGATGGAATAATATATAATAAAAAATTAAAGTATACTTAATTATGATTATGATTATCAATAAGGAAAATTAAAAAAAGAGAAGTAAAAAATAGAAAAGAACTATTTTTTACTTTGAGGTACATATTTAAAAAATATGTATAAAACTGCTACCATAGCAACTACAGTCACTACTGACATGATACTTAATTCTACTTCTGGACCTGCACCTCTTTGGTAGTTTTTAGGCATAAATAAAAACATTGTAGAAAGTAGCATAAAAGAAGAAGTGATAACTGCAATTAGGTGAGCAAAAACTTTATGTAGTTTTGTAATATAAAAATCTTTTACCATTTTCCATGTGATAAATGCTGCTGATAAAACTATTACTAAAACTATGATTTTTTCGTATTGTGGTTCCAATCTCTTTCCTTAGTTAAAAAGTTTTATATTTTATGGATAATATACTTAAATAAGGCTTTTTTCATTTAGCTTTGAAATATATATAAGTTTATTTAACAATAAAGTAAAATAGTACTATAATACTAACTATAAAAATAACGAAGGTAAATAACATTTTTAAACTATCTTTTTTAATAATAATTTTAATTTGTACTTTTTTAAATGGCTCAAATATACAGCCTATACCTACTAATTTAGATATTAATATCAATAAAGCAAAACTTGGTGAAAAGCTTTTTAATGATAAAAGATTATCTTTAGACAATAGTATCTCTTGTGCTTCATGTCATATTTTAAGTGATGGTGGAGATGATAATATGGTTTTTGCAGTTGGTATTGATGGCAAAGTAGGTGATATTAATACGCCTACAGTTCTAAATGCTGTATTTAATTTTAGGCAATTTTGGGATGGTAGAGCAAAAACTTTACACGAACAGGCTTTAGGACCAATTGAAAATCCTATTGAGATGGGAAGTAATTTTAAAGTATTAGTTAATAAGCTAAATAATACTGAATATAAAGCCCTTTTTGATGAGATATTTAAAGATGGGATTACTAGAAAAAATATTGTAAACTCTATTGCTGAATTTGAAAAAACTTTGATTACTCCTAATTCGCCCTTTGATAAATACTTAAAAGGCGATGTAAATGCTATTACAAAAGAACAAAAAGAAGGTTATGAGCTTTTTAAAAACAAGGGTTGTATTGCTTGTCATAATGGCGTAAATGTGGGAGGGAATTTATATAGTAAATTTGGTGTTATGCAAGATGCTTTAAGTGGAAATTTTGGAAGATACAATGTTACAAAAAAAGAGAAAGATAAATACTATTTCAAAGTACCAACCTTAAGAAATATAGAACATACGGCTCCTTACTTTCATGATGGAAGAACTTATAGTCTACATGATGCAGTAAAAATGATGGCTCTTTATCAAATAGGTAGACCAATAAGTGATGAACAAATTAATAAAATAGTAAGCTTTTTAAATTCACTATCAGGTGAGTTTCCTAAAGAAGGTATGAAATAATGTTTTTAAAAGCAAAGAGTATTTTTATATCTTCAATAGTTATAACATCGCTATTATTATCAGGTCTTTTTTTATATTTGTTCAAAATAGAAAATAGCGTAAAAAACTACGATAGTTATAAAAATAGTTTAATAAGTCTTTTACTTATAGAAAAAGACTTTACAAATTTCTTTCATAAAAATAGTAAATTAATAAATTTTGATTATATCGTATCAAAAACAAATGAATTTGAAGAACAATTATCATTTTTAGAAAAAAGTGATATAAAAAAAGATTTTGGAAATAACTTTACTTTTTTGCTAAAAGATATACAAATAGATTATTTAAAAAAATCTGAGTTGATTGAAGATTATAAATCAAGGCATTCAACAAGGCTTAACTCTATACATTATCTATTTGATTTAAATAGTAGTATTACTAAAGATAGTAATTTCGATAAAAAAATTAAAGCTGAAGTTAGTCAAGTAATTTTTTTATTAGTTCAAGATTATGTAAATGTAAATGAGAATGAAAAAGTTATAAAAGAGCATGTTTCAAGGCTTACTGAACTAAGTAGTGATAAAAAAATAGACTATTTTGTAAAACATACTTTAAAAGTTTTAGAGTTAAAAAAAGAGCTTGCTGTGATATTAAAAAAATCTAATGAAATTGATTTAAATGCAAGTATAACTAGAACCGTTAACAGTTTAGAAATTAGTCATGATAAAGAGATGTTTCATCAGTTGATTATTGCTCTTATGTTTTTTATTTTTTCTGTAATTTTGATTATTGTGATGATAAAACTATATTTAAATACCTTAAAAATTCAAAATGAATTACAAGCATTTAAATATGCTGTTCAACATAGTGATAACTCTGTTGTATTAACAGATGCAAATAAAAATATTTTATATGTAAATGAGATTTTTGAAAGTAACTCAGGGTATGAAAAATCTGAAGTTTTAGGTAATAAACCAAAAGTATTACAGTCAGGATTGACACCACAAAGTAGATATAAAGAGCTAGATGAAAATCTAAGTAGAGGTGAGAAGTGGGAAGGTGAGTTTATAAATAAAAGAAAAGATGGTACTATTTTCTATGAAAAAGCTTCTATCGTTCCAATCTTTTTAAATGGTGAAGTTATAAACTATCTTGCAATTAAACTTGATATTACAAAATATATTAGACAGCAACAAGAATTAAAAGAGTCTGCTATTGTATTTGAAAATACTCAAGAAGGAATTCTTATTATTGATAGAAGTGGTGATATTATCAATGCTAATAAAGCTTACGAGACTATCTCTGGATATTCTATAAAAGAGTTAATAGGAACTAAACCTAATGTTCTTACTACAAATAGACAAGATAAGATGTTCTATAAAAAAGTTTTAAGTCATCTAAATAAATATGGACACTTTAAAGGAAAAGTTAGTGATATCGCAAAAGATGGTACTTTAATTCCTACTTGGTTAAATATAACGGCTGTAAGAAATAAAGAGGGTAAAATTCTTAAATATATCTCAATACATACTAATCTTCAAGAGATTATAGATACTCAAGAAAAAGCTGATTTTTTAGCGTACCATGATAGTTTAACTTCTTTACCAAATAGAGTTATGCTTGAAGAGCATTTAAATCATGTTATTGATGTATCAAAAAGAAATAATTATTCGATTTCACTTCTTTTCTTAGATTTAGATAGATTCAAAATTATTAATGATACTTTAGGGCACAATATTGGTGATAAATTATTAATTGAAGTTTCATCTAGAATAAAATCTGTTTTAAGACAATCTGATATGTTAGCAAGAATGGGTGGTGATGAGTTCGTAATAGTACTAGAATCAGCAAAAAATAAAAGTAGTGCAGCCTTTGTATGTGAAAAGATTTTAGAGATAGTAAAGCAACCTGTTAAAATTGATAATTTCAAGTTAAATACGAGTGCTAGTATTGGTGTTGCTATGTATCCAGATGATGGAAAAGATATGCAAACTCTTATTAAAAATGCTGATACAGCAATGTATTACGCAAAAAAACAAGGTAAAGATACTTTTGAGTATTATGATGAGAAGTTATCTGAAGATGTTCATGATCAGCTAGTAATAGAACAAGCTTTAAAACAAGCAGTTGAGAAAAACGAACTATATTTAAACTATCAACCTCAGTATGATTTACATTCTAAAAAGACTAAATCCTTTGAAGCTTTAGTTAGATGGGATTGTGAAAAACTTGGATTTGTTTCTCCTGCTTCATTTATTCCAGTTGCTGAAGATACAGGATTGATTGTGCCAATAGGGGAGTTTATTTTTAAGAAAGCATGTGAAGACTTCATGAAGTTTAAAGAGATTGATAGAACACTTGAGTATATAGCTATTAATATTTCAAGTGTACAGTTTAGATCAGCTGATTTTTTAAGTAAAGTAAAATCTATTATTAATGAGGTTGGTATAAAACCTAATCAAATTGAGCTTGAGTTAACTGAAAGATATATTATGGATTTTGGTGAAGATAGTATCAAAATGCTAAATGAATTAAAATCTCTAGGTTTTAAAATGTCTATTGATGATTTTGGTACAGGTTATTCTTCTATGAGTTATCTATCTAAACTTCCTGTAGAAACAATCAAAATTGATAAAGCTTTTATTGATAATATTCCTAAAAATAATAGTAATTTACAAATATCAAAAGCAATAATAGCTCTATCTAAAAGTCTAGGATATAAAACTGTTGCTGAAGGAATAGAGTATCCAGAACAAGAAGATACATTAGCTGATTTAGGATGTGAAATTGGACAAGGGTATTTTTATTCTAAACCTTTAAGTTTTGAGGATGCAAAAGAGACATTAGCACAAAATATGTAATTTTGTTACAATGTTATTACTGTTGTTATAAAATATAAAAAAAGTGTTGAAAAATCTAATCTATAATGATAAAATTTTTATTAAATAATCAAATGGTATTATAAAAGGGGATTTTGATGGAAAACTTATATCTTATGTTAAGTTCTATTGCAGTTTTTGGTTTAGTTTCTTTAATGTTTGTATATTATTATGACAGAAAGAAGTCATCTTAAAAAATAGAAGTTTAAACTTCTATTTTTTCTTTATTGCATCTTTTGATTTATTAAAACAAAACATTCCCATTTTTTCATTTGTAAATGTCATAATACAAGTGCTTCCTGGATCACTAAGTGGTGTAAACTCATAAACTCTTACATTATAACCTTCTGTTTCGATATTATATTTAACATCTGGCTCAATATCTTTATTTGTCCAACTTTTTAGTTGAGACCAACTAAGGGCATATGCTGAATTAATAAAAGCTGTCAGTAAAAAAGCAGAAATTAGTATCTTTTTCATTTTATTTCCTTATTGTATTTTTGATTAGTATATATAATAAACTTTAATATTAGAATAAAAATAGTGTCTAATAGGTTTTTTCAATAATTGGAAGTTTTGAACTACACATATAGTAACCAATTTTTTTAGTTTGACAATGGTTATAAAATATTGCATACTGTTCATACTTTAATGCAAGTTTTATTGAGTTTTCAAAACTTATATTAAAAATTAAATAACCATCTTCACTATGATCATCTAAGTAGCCTCTAGCATCCAAAAACTCAAGTTTCTTAGACTCTATGTCTTTTCTAAATAATATATGCCTATCTTGATTTTTAATACAAGATAGAAGTTCATTTTGAGGATTAAATGCAGTAATAACGGCAAAATCTTTTTTGAATAAAGAGTTGTTTTTCACTTTATTGAAATCTTTTAGTGAAAAAGTAAAATTATCATCTATCTCATAGTAGTTTTCAAAATAAATCTTTTCGTAGTTATCCAAGATAAATCACTCTTTTATTGTTTCAATATCTACAAGTTCAATACCAATAGAATCTTTTCTATTTAATTTTCTTGTGTTTGCATCTTCTTCTGCAAGACTAACTAAATCAGCAAAGTCATCTTTTCTTGCTTCAAATTGATATAACTCTTTTTGTGTTTCTATTTTTAGTTTACATTCACTATTTTTTATATTTAATCCAATATTCCTAATGCCTTTTGCAAATTCACTTTTAATTGTCTTTGCAACTTTTTCATTAGCAAGTAACTGCTCTAAAGTAATTTCTAAATTGAAATCAGACTTGCATAGTATTTTGTAAGTAACCAAAATCTTACCTTCCATAAAATGAACCTTTTTATTGTTTTTTATATTTTAACAAAAAAATTTTGATTGTTTTGATTTTATTGCAATTTGTTATGTTTTGATTTTATATTATTAATATGTCTGATATTTGTTTTAACACCTTTGTCTAATCTATACTTCTTAACTTTGTTCATATGCTCTACTGCTCTACAACATCTTTTCTTGATAGTATAGGTTTATTAAAACTCTGAATATATAGAACTAAATTAGGTATAGTGCAAATATTATTTGGAAGTTTAGTTTTAAATTTACTATCACCTGTAAAAACAACTACATTTTTAAATATATTATTCATAGAAATATTTAAAGTTTCCTCTAAAAATTTTATATGCTTATAATTTTGATATAAAGGATTTTGAAATTTATTTTTCTTTTTATATATACTTTGAGTCCAAGTTTTTTGGTTTGTATTTCCAAAAATCCAACCTTTGTAGTTTTTTACTTCTATAACAAAAATTCCATAGATGGAAAATACTATAAGGTCAATTTGCGTTGTATCATCTTTTTTTTCTAGGGTTATATCTTGCATTATAAAATATTTTTCTTTATTTAATAAATTATTTAAAACTATATATACACTTTTTTCTCCAATAATTCCTTTTACTATTGGTGATTTAAATATAAATCCAATAATAACAATAAGTATAAATAGAATAATAAATTCAACTGATATCATATTTAACCTTTTGATATAAATAATTATTATATTATTATAAAGTTTAAATAAATACTTATATTTAGCCAAAAATTCAAAAAACATTTTACTTCAAATAGATTTTAGATAAAATCTAAACTATATAAATTTGAGGATATTTTATCAATGGGAAATAATCAACAAAAAAATATTGCAATGTTTATTGATTGTGATAACGTTAGTGCAAAATATATAGATAGTATTTTTAAAGATCTATCTCAATATGGAAAAATCACTATAAGAAAAGCATATGGAGACTGGTCAAGTAGACATCTAAATGGTTGGGAAAATGTTTTATTAGACTATAGTATTCAACCTTATCAGCAGTTTGCATACACAAATAATAAAAATGCTTCAGATATTGCAATAGTAATTGATGTTATGGATTCAATATATACAAAAGATATTGATATAGTTGCTTTGATTACAAGTGATAGTGATTTTACTCCACTAGTTGCTAGGATATTATCTGATGCTAAAACTGTACTTGGATATGGAGAAGAAAAAACACCAGATGCATTAGTAAAAGCTTGTTCTCAATTTATCTATGTAGAGAAGTTTATTCAACTACAAGAAAAAGGTCAAGTACTTGATGATAAAAGTGAATATAAATATGATTTTAAAATTAGTTATAAAGGTAATGACTATGATGCAAAAAAAGATAAAAATCTAAAAAAGTCTCTTCTTGATGCAGTTGAACAAGTATCAGGTGATAATGGATGGGCTGATTTAAAAGATGTAGGTTTATATATCAGTCAAAATAGTTCTTTCTCACCAATTAACCATGGCTTTAATAAGCTAGGAGCTTTAATCAAATATCTTGAAATTTTTGAAGTTAGGTATATAAACGATAATTTAACTATGTTAGTAAAACCTAATAAAAAAGTTTTTGATAAATATTGAGAATAAAAGTTGATTTATAAAACTTTTATTTATTATTTTGGTGGAGATGTCCGGGATCGAACCGGAGTCTTAAAACATCTACTCTTGACGTCTACATGCTTAGTGAGGTTGAAAAGTTTCACTTTCTAGCAGCTCAACCTGCAAGGCAACTAAAAAGCTAAGATCTAAGGATGTCCCAAAGAAATTCGATCAATCTCTCTTTGGTAATCTATCTGGGTGAATCCACTATATTCTGCATAGATAGAATCTACAGAGTGAACCTCCGAAAGCTCAACCCGAAGGGAGCTTATTATAAGTTGTTAAACTTACGCAGCTTTAGCGTAAGCTGGAGCGTAATTTGTATTGTTTGCGTCTAAAAAAAATGAGCCGCGTAACGGCATGCTCAGGCCGACATGCAATCAAGCCTCAATGCTCTAATCGAAGCCATATCATCCCCATAAAAAAATGTGTGAAATCATATCGTAATTTTCTTAAAATATAGTATAAAATAAATTAATTAAAATCAAATTTAAAATTCAATTGTTATTTACTAAAAAAAGTTTATAATATCGCATATATTAATTTGGAGAAAAAAATGGATAAAAAAGGTATTTTAATCATCGGTGCAGGTGGAGTAAGTAGAGTGGCTACTGTAAAGTGTGCTATGAATATTGATACATTTGAGAAAATCACTTTAGCATCAAGAACAGTTTCTAAGTGTGATGCTATAGCTGCTGATATAAAAAAGAATCAAGGTGTTGATATTGATACTGCGTCTGTAGATGCTGATAATATTCCTGAACTAGTTGAATTAATTAAAAAAGTAAATCCAAAAGTGGTGCTAAATGTTGCACTTCCTTATCAAGACTTAACAATCATGGATGCTTGTACTGAGTGTGGAGTTGATTATGTAGATACTGCTAACTATGAACACCCAGATGAAGCAAAGTTTGAATACAAAGAACAATGGGCAAGAAATGAGCAATTTGAAAAAGCTGGAATTAAAGCTTTATTAGGTTCAGGATTTGACCCAGGTGTAACAGGTGTATTTTGTGCATATGCTCAACAAAACTTATTTGATGAAATAAACTATATTGATATTATGGATTGTAATGCAGGTGACCATGGATATCCATTTGCTACAAACTTTAACCCAGAAATTAACTTAAGAGAAGTGTCTGCAAATGGTAGATACTGGGAAAATGGTGAATGGGTAGAGACTAAACCTTTAGAAATTAGAGTTGACCATGATTATCCAGAAGTTGGAGTAAAACCTTCATACCTTTTATACCATGAAGAGTTAGAATCACTATCTAAAAATATTAAAGGTTTAAAAAGAATTAGATTCTTTATGACATTTGGAGATTCTTATATTCAACACATGAACTGTTTACAAAATGTTGGTATGTTAGGTATTGAACCAGTTATGCACAAAGGTGTAGAAATCACTCCAATAGAGTTTTTAACTACACTATTACCAGATCCAGCTTCATTAGGACCAAGAACTGTTGGTAAAACAAATATTGGTTGTATTATAGAAGGTTACAAAGACGGACAAAAGAAAAAAGTTTATATTTACAATGTATGTGACCATCAAGAGTGTTATAAAGAAACAGGAGCACAAGCAGTTTCTTATACTACAGGAGTTCCTGCAATGATTGGAACAAAGATGCTTTATAAAGGTATCTGGGATGGTAAAGGTGTATTTAATATTGAAGAGTTTGATGCTAAACCATTTATGGATGAGTTAATGACTCAAGGTTTACCTTGGAAAATATTAGATTTACCAACAGAGTAAAATAATAAAAATAAGTGCTTTATTTAAGTACTTTATTATTTAAAGTAGTTGTATAATAGTTTATATCAAATATAAAGGATATAAAATGCAAAAATATATTTGTACAGTATGTGACTATGTATATGACCCAGAAAAAGGTGATCCTGATAGTGGGATTGAACCAGGTACAGCATTTGAGGATATTCCTGAAGATTGGGAATGTCCTGATTGTGGCGTAGGTAAAGAGGATTTTGAACCACTTGAAGAATAATAACCTTATTAAAAATGAAGAGCTTCCAAGCCCAGCTTTTGTTTGTGAAGAAGCATTACTAATTAAAAATTTAGAAACACTAAAAAGAGTACAGGATGAAGCAGAAGTAAATATACTTCTTGCTTTAAAAGGATTTGCACTTTTTAGTACTTTTGATATTTGTAGAAAATATTTAAAAGGATGTTGTGCTTCAGGATTACATGAAGCAATTCTTGCAAAAGAAGAGTTTGGTGGAGAAGTTCATACTTATTCTCCTGCTTTTAAAGATGAAGAGTTTGATGAGATTGTATCTTTATCAAATCATGTAGTTTTTAACTCTTTTTCTCAATTAAAAAGATTTAAAGAAAAAGCAATAGGAAAAACATCATTAGGACTTAGAGTAAATCCTGAATACTCATCTGTTGAGGTTGATTTATATAACCCTTGCGCACCATTTTCAAGACTTGGTATTACTAAAGCAAATTTCCAAGAAGATGAATTAGAAGGGATTGATGGGTTACACTTTCATGCACTTTGTGAACAAAATGTTGATGTTTTAGAAGGTGCTTTAGCAAATTTTGAGAAAAATTTTGGTGAATTCCTTCCTTCTATGAAATGGGTAAATTTTGGAGGTGGTCATCATATCACTAGAGTTGATTATGATGTAGATAGATTAATTGAAGTTTTAAAAAGCTTCAAAAAAAGATATCCTCATTTAGAAGTATATTTAGAACCAGGTGAAGCAGTTGGTTGGCAAACTGGATACCTAAGTGCAACAGTATTAGATATTGTTGATAATGGAATGAAAATAGCCATCTTAGATACATCTGCTGAAGCACATATGCCTGATACATTAGCAATGCCATATAGACCTGATGTTAGAAATAGTGGTCTTGCAAATGAAAAAAAATATACTTATAGATTTGCTGGTAATACTTGTTTGGCTGGTGATGTAATAGGGGATTACTCTTTTGATGATGAGTTAAAAGTAGGGGATAGAATTATTTTAGAAGATATGATTCATTATACTATGGTAAAAACTACTACATTTAATGGAATTAAGTTACCATCTATAGTATTAAAAAAGAACAATGATTGTTACCAAGTTGTAAACAATTTTGGATATAATGACTATAAAATGAGACTATCATGATTTAAAAAGGTGGATAATGGGGCAAGAAAGAGATATCATTAACGAAGAATTCAAAGACATGGATGAGATTGATACACATGATGATATAAAACATGACTATGTAAATAAAAATAGAAAAAGAACTGAACTTAGACAAAAAGGTAAAAAAGTTCAAATCTGGGTAAAGAAAGAGACTTTAGAGTATGAAAGAGAACTTACTTCTTTACAGATTGAACTTTTAAAACTTCAAAATCATGTAAAAGATAAAGGATTAAAACTTTTAATGATTTTTGAAGGAAGAGATGCTGCTGGAAAAGGTGGTACTATCAAAAGAATTACTGAGCATTTAAATCCAAGGGGAGCAAGAGTTGTTGCTCTTGAAAAACCTAGTGATATTGAAAAGACTCAGTGGTATTTCCAAAGATATACAAAACATCTTCCAAGTGCAGGAGAAATAGTTTTATTTGATAGGTCTTGGTATAACAGAGCAGGTGTTGAACCTGTTATGGGATTCTGTTCTACAGAAGAACATCATGAGTTTTTAAGAGAAGTTCCTGAGTTTGAAAAAATGTTAGTAAAATCAGGAATTATTCTAATGAAATTTTATTTTTCAGTGTCAAAAAAAGAACAAGCTAGAAGATTCAAAAAAAGAGAAGTTGACCCATTAAAACAGTACAAACTTTCACCAGTTGATAAAGAATCACAAAATCTATGGGATAAATATACAGTAGCTAAGTTTTCAATGCTTATGGCTTCAAACTCTGAACATGCACCATGGACAGTAATTAGAAGTGATAATAAAAAGAAAGCTAGATTAAATTGTATAAAACATATTTTATCTAATATTGAATACCCAAATAAAGTTCATGAAGTTATTGAAAATATAGATAACGAAGTTTTAATTGATGGTACTAAAGAGATAGAAATTATGGAACAAGAAAATAAGTTTGCAAAGGCCCAATAGATGAATTTAAGTGATTTTGAAAAGACAAATTATAGTGGATTATATATATCTAAAGCAACACATCCAATTTTTGGAAAAAAGTATATTGCTAGATTTCAATTTGAAAGAAAAAGATATGTAAAAGTATTAGGTTATACAAAAAAGGATAATCTTACTAAAAAAGCAGCATTAGAACTTATGAAGAGTTTTAAAGAGTCTATTGTTGTAAAAAAAGCGAAGGAAGAGACAAATAAAGTGACTGCTCAAACAAACACACATGTAAATGAAGAGTTAGAAAAACTTAGAAAAGAGAATGAAGAGCTGATAAATGTGCTAGGTGATTATAAAAAAATTCATCCAGAAACATTGGCTTATGGTATTCAAAAAATTTATGATTTAGAAGAGTTAAAAAAATACCAAATCGAACTTATTAAACTTCAAAACTATCTTGAAAAAGAGAATAAAAGAATGATTATTCTTTTTGAAGGTAGAGATGCTTCAGGTAAAGGTGGAGCAATCAGAAGAATCACAAGATATATGAATAATAAGCATTATAGAGTTGTAGCACTTGGTAAGCCAACTGAAACACAAAGAAACCAATGGTTCTTCCAAAGATATATTGAGCATTTCCCAACAGGTGGAGAAATGGTTTTATTTGATAGATCTTGGTATAACAGAGCTATGGTTGAACCTATTTTTGGATTTTGTACAAAAGAAGAACATGAGATTTTTATGGAAGATGTTGTTAATTTTGAACAAGATCTAGTAAGACAAGGAATGATTTTAATCAAACTTTATTTCTCTGTATCAAAAGAAGAACAAAAAAGAAGATTTGATAGAAGAATCAATGACCCACTAAGACAATGGAAATTCTCAGAAGTTGATATGCAAGCACAAGATTTATGGGATGAGTTCTCTGAGAAAAAATATGAAATGCTAAGAAGAACTACTTCAAGATCTGCTCCATGGCATATAGTAAGAAGTGATGACAAGCACAAAGCAAGACTTGAAGCAATGAAAGTTATTTTAAATTCTGTTGACTATGATGGAAGAAACTACTCATTAGACTTTGAGCCAAATGAAGAAGTAAATATCTCTGTTCAAAGAGAATTACTTCAAATGAGAAAATCTAAAAACTATTAAGTTTTTAGATTTTACCAAGCTGTTTTTGTTTCATAATTGTTTTTACTAGGTACTTTTTGTAAAAATATTTTTTTATTTTGATTCTCTAATTTTTTAAGCCATTTATCTTCTTCTTGTTTAGAAATGTGCTCTTTATTATCTAGTTTCTTTTCATTTGGTTTTTGTTTGTTTTCTTTATTTTTGTCTTGACTATTTTTATGTTCTTTTTTAGATTTTTCTAATTTAGATTCATTGTTATTAGGATTTTCTTTATTTTCATTTTTTTCATGATTTTTATCTTTTTGTTTTTGCCGATTTAAATATTTTTTTATTGTTTCTAAATTCTCTTTTGTTTCTTTGTCATTTTTAATTTTCAAGGCATCTTCATAACTTTGTATTGCTTCTTTATATTGATTATTATTAGCATAGGCATTTCCAAGATTATGCAGTTTATTAAATTTTAAATTTCTATCATCTGTTTTAACATTTTTATATCTTTTAATAGCTTCTTTAAACTTTTTTTGTTTATACAAACTATTTGCTATATTGTACTCTTTTTCATTACTATGCTTAATTTCATTAAAGTTATCAAATGCTTTTTCATACTCCTTATTTTTATAAGCTTTTTCTCCTTCATCAATGTACTTAAAATCAAAGATAGAAGCTTTTATATCTTCTTGTATAAATAATAAAATGAATAAAACAAAAAAACTATTAGCGCTAGTTTTAACTTTTCTTATTTTAGGTACAGAAGAAAAAGCAATCAGCAGTAAAAGAATACTTAATGCCAAAGGATAATAAAATAGTTCAGTGTATGTTTTATGTTTTTTTGATTTAAACTCTTTATTTGAAAATGAACTAGTGATTTCATTTTTAATCTTTTTTATATCTTGATTATCCAATGTAAAGTTTATATATCCAGCATTTGTATTTAATGATAACTCTTTTATTCTCTCATTTAAAGCTACGGTTACAACCTCATTTTTATCATTTGTTAAATATTCATTGTTTTTCAATTTTATTGCAGTTGGCTTTTTTGTAGCAGTTGCAATAGTAAATACTTTTATATTATTTTGCTTTGCAAGATTGATTTCATCATTAAAGTTTTCTTTATTGGCACCATCTGTAAGAAGAATTATATTTTTATTTTCATACTCTTTTAAAAGTTTATTACTTGCTTCAATTGTATTATAAATATTTGTGCCATTATTAAAATTGATTGAATAATCAAGATTATTTACAAGATCTTTCAATGATTCTAAATCTTGAGTTAAAGGTGATAAGATAAAAGCATCTTTTGCAAAAACTATAACACCTATTGCGAATTCTTTATACTCATTAATCAAGTTTATGGTTTTTTCTTTTGCAAAAGATAATCTGTTTGGAAATATATCATTTGCTAACATTGATTTTGAAACATCAATAGCAATAATGACAGAGTTTATTTTTTGATTTGTTTCTATATTTTTTTCATTTGTAACTGGTCTAGCAAGAGCAATAATCATAAAAATAAGTGAGATAAACATTATTATATTTCTTGATTTATTAGAAAAATATTGATTTAAAACAGATAGTTTATCTAGTATTTCTTTACTAAAATATTCACCAAATTTGTCACCTTTTTTCAGAATCAAAAAGAATAGAAAAAGACTTGGAATTAGCATAAAAAATAGCACATTTTCATATAAAAAACTCAAGTGGACTCCTTTAAAAAAGTATTTTATAAAAGCCTTAGTAATTTTTAGATAAAATCTTCGTTTAAATTATAACAATCGGAGTAAATTTAATGGAATTTAACGCACAAAGAGTTGACGACGCAAACGTAGTGATTTCTGCAAAAATTGAGAAAGCAACTATTGAAACAAACTTAGACAATTTAGCTAAGCAAGCTGCAAAAACTATGGATATCCAAGGTTTTAGAAAGGGAAAAGTTCCTGTAGCAGTAGTAAAACAAAGATATGCTGACAAATTAGTAGAAGATGCTGAAGGTGAAGCATTAAGAGCTGTATTAACTGACGGATTAAAAGAATTAGACGTTAAAAATGAAGATATGGTTGGTGAGCCTTCAATTTCTAAATTTGACAAAAACGAAGATGGTTCTATTGACGTAGAAGTAAAAGTAGCTGTTAAGCCAAATGTAGATTTAGGTGATTACAAAGCATTATTACCAGAAGTTGAGTCTAAAGAAGCATCTGATGAAGAAGTAACTTCAAGATTAGAAGAGATTGCTAAGCAATCAGCTCCATTAGAAAAAATCAAAAGAAAAAGAATGGTAAGAGAAGGTGACTTCGCTGTTATCGATTTTGAAGGTTTTGTTGATGGTGTAGCATTTGATGGTGGAAAAGCTGAAAAGTATACATTAGAAATTGGTTCTGGTTCTTTCATTCCAGGTTTTGAAGATCAAGTAATTGGTATGAAATATGAAGAAGATAAAGATATCGTTGTAACTTTCCCAGAAGAGTACCAATCTAAAGAATTAGCAGGTAAAGAAGCTACATTTAAAGTAACTTTACATGAAATTCAAGAAAAAACAGCTCCTGAATTAAATGATGAGTTAGCAGCTAAAATGTTACCACAAGAAGAGGGTGCAACTTTAGAAACTTTAAAAGAGAAAATCAAAGAGCAAATCACTAACGAAGCAAAAGCTAAATACTACAGAGAAGAGTTAAAGCCAGCTTACTTAGAAAAATTAGTTGAAACTTTAGATTTCGCTTTACCAGCAACTGTAGTTGACCAAGAAGTAAACTATGCGTTAAATAACAAAATCAGAACTTTAAGCGAAGATGAAATCAAAGGATTACAAGAAGACGCTTCTAAAGTTGAAAGTATGAGAGATGAGTTAAAAGAAGATGCTCAAAACTCTGTAAAAGCTACATTCATTGTAGATGCATTAGCTAAAGCTGAAGAAGTAGAAGTATCTGATCAAGAAGTTACTCAAGTATTATACTTTGAAGCAATGCAAATGGGACAAAACCCACAAGAAGTATTAAAACAATACGAAGAAGCAGGTTACCTACCAGCTATTAAAATGTCTATGATTGAAGAGAGAGTTATCTCTAAATTATTAGATGAAAAATTAGGTAAATAATTAACTAGGATAGATAAATGAGCTATATACCATACGTAGTTGAGAAAAGTGGAAGAGGTGAGAGAAGTTACGACATCTACTCAAGACTTCTTAAAGATAGAATTATTATGTTAAGCGGTGAGATTAATGACCAAGTAGCTTCTACTGTTGTTGCACAGCTTTTATTCTTAGAAGCTGAAGATCCAGATAAAGACATCTATCTTTACATCAACTCTCCAGGTGGAGTGATTACAAGTGGTATGTCTATTTATGATACTATGAATTATATAAAACCAGATGTTTGTACTATTTGTATTGGTCAAGCAGCATCTATGGGTGCATTTTTATTATCTTCTGGAGTTAAAGGTAAGAGATATTCTCTTCCAAACTCTAGAATAATGATTCACCAACCATTAGGTGGAGCTCAAGGGCAAGCAACTGATATTCAGATTCAAGCTAAAGAGATTCAAAGAATGAAAGATACTTTAAATGCTATGATTGCTGAGCAAACAGGTCAAGATATCGAAACAATTGAAAGAGATACTGACAGAGATAACTTTATGAGTGCTAATGAAGCAAAAGAGTATGGTTTAGTTGACCAAGTTATTTCAAAACACAAATAGAGATTTATATAATGATTAGAGAAGTTATTACTTATCCAAATAAATTACTTCGAACAAAATCTAAAGATGTGGAGAACTTCGATGAAGAACTTCACACTCTTTTAGATGATATGTATGAAACAATGATTGACCAAAATGGAGTTGGACTTGCTGCAATTCAAGTTGCTATTCCTTTAAATATACTTATTATTAATCTACCTGATGAGAATGATATTCAAAATAAAGAAGAGTTAATTGAGGCAATTAATCCTGTAATTACTCATAAAGATGGAGAACAAGTTTTTACAGAAGGATGTTTAAGTGTTCCTGGTTTTCATGAGGATGTAAAAAGGGCTGAGCATATTATAGTAGAATATTATGATAGGTTTGGACAAAAACAAACAATGGAAGCTGAAGGTTTTCTAGCTGTTGCATGGCAACATGAGATGGAACATTTAGAAGGTCATTTATTTATTGAAAATTTATCATTCTTAAAAAGAAAGAAATTCGAAAAAGAATGGAAGAAGAAGTTAAAAGAAAAAGGAAAAAGTTAATAAACTTTTCCGCTCTTTTTCTTTTATTTATTAAAATTTACTTATTAAATTGTAAATCATAGTTACAATTAAGCCATTTCCTAAAAGCCAAATCCCCCAAAATAAATATCTTTCGTAGTTTGTAAAAAATAGATTTTTGTATCTTAAAGGTATTGTATATATAGCTAGTGCTATAAATAAAGCAACTGCAATATAAAAAGCTGTTTGATTTACTGCTGAGAATAGTACAATTAGAAATGATGTAAAAGGAACAAAAATTGATAGGGCAAAATATTTGCTATACTCTTTTCTTTTTTTATTACCTTCAAAATATTTTACTGTATGGCCACAATTCGGACAAATAGTTCCAATTCTTGATAGTATTTGATGTTCACATACAGGACAGTTTATTAAGTCCATAAACTTACTCCATAATAAATTTTTTCTTATTATACCTATTATAGATAAATTAAATATTTATAGAGTTTTTAGAAGAGATTTTATTTAAAGGTAGTTTAGTTTTGAAGCTTTTAAGAAAGAAAGATTATCTTCCTTCTTCCTTATTCCAAATAGCATAAAGTTCTTCAGCCTCAGCTATTTCTTTAGGACTAGCTTTTCTTCTACAAGACATGTAACCTCTTGAACCATCACATGACTCAAATGGATATACTGTTGCATATACCCAATAAAACCCTCCTGATTTTGTGGCATTTTTTACATACCCTGTCCATATCTCACCTTTTTGCACTGTATCCCATAATGATTTAAATGCTTTTCTTGGCATATCTGGATGTCTTACCATACTATGTGGTTGTCCTAACAA